>CABRXB010000090.1 GCA_902474785.1 uncultured Eubacteriales bacterium
CTCAAGCCCCGCTTTGAGGCAGCCGTCAGTGATGGACTCCATGCGCGCCACCGTGGTCGGCCGCGCGTGGGAGAGCGTGTAGGCGGCCCTTTTGAGATAGTCCGGCAGATCGGCTCTGTCGCGCCCCTCCCACGCGGCCAGCGCCATGCCCATGGAAGCCGCCGTATAGGGCCCGGCCGACTGCGTCACCATGTCGGCAATGGCCTGCGCCACCTCGAGATGGCTGTGGCAGGTGACAAATTCGCACCGGATGGGATAGATGCGCCGGTCGAGAATTGAAACCGTCCCCCCCTCGTACCACGCCACGTTTTCATAGCGCAGCAAAAATCCAAGCCCCTCGTCGGCGCGGGAATAGCTTCTCATCAAGCCACTTCCTTTCCCTATTGTATTAGACTTTTTTTGACGGACTTTGCCGCCTTTTTTATGGGACATGCGTCATTATTCCAATCATACCGATTATTTTCCCCACCGTCAACCGAATTTGCTTGACTTCACAGTTAGCACATGCTATCCTTTGTTAGCATAGGTTAACTTCTGATATCGAACGTTCTCAGAAAAGAGGGGCTTTTTATGACACTGGATCAACTGGCCATTGGTCGCAGCGGCACTGTCACATCCGTGGGCGGCGAGGGCGCTTTGCGCAAGCGGCTGCTCGACATGGGACTGACCCCCAAGGTGACCGTATCGGTGCGCAAGATCGCGCCCATGGGGGATCCCATAGAGCTGACGCTGCGCGGCTACACGCTGACGCTGCGCAGGGAGGACGCCCGCAACATCGAGGTGAAGCCCTCATGAACATCACGCTTGCTCTGATTGGAAACCCCAACTGCGGCAAGACCACGCTCTTCAACCAGCTCACGGGCAGCAATCAGCATGTGGGCAACTTCCCCGGCGTGACGGTGGACAAAAAAGAGGGCTCTGTGCGCGCGCATCCGGGGGTGACGGTGGTCGACCTGCCGGGCATCTACTCGCTCTCGCCCTACACGGCCGAAGAGGTTGTCTCGCGCGACTTTTTGCTGCACGAGCACCCCGCCGGCGTCATCAACATCGTCGACGCGACGACGCTTGAACGCAACCTCTATCTGACGCTGCAACTGCTCGAGCTGCGCATCCCCACCGTGCTCGCCCTCAACATGATGGACGAGGTGCGCGAGAACGGCGGCACCATCGACGTGGCGGCCATGGAGCAGGAGCTCGGCATCCCGGTGGTGCCCATCTCGGCTTCGCGGGGCGAGGGCGTTGACGAGCTGTGCATGCGCGCCGTGCGTGCGGCGCAGGAGCGGCAACTGCCGCGCCGCATCGACTTTTGCACCGGCGACGTGCACCGCGCCATCCACTCCATCACCCATCTGATCGAACAAAAGGCCGCTCTTGCCGACGTCCCGCCGCGCTTTGCCGCCTCCAAGCTGGCAGAGGGCGACGCGCTGATGGCCGACGCGCTGAAGCTGACGCAAAACGAGCGCCACCTGCTCGAGCATCTCATCGAGGAGATGGAGCTCTCCCACGGCATGGACCGCGAGGCGGCCATGGCCGACATGCGCTACACCTTCATCGAAGGTCTGTGCGCCGACACCGTGGTGCGCCCCGGCGACACCAAAGAGCAGCGCCGCTCGGTCGAGATCGACAAGATTCTCACCCACAAGATCTGGGCGATTCCGCTCTTTGTGGGCATCATGCTCACCGTGTTTTTCCTGACCTTTGGCGTGATCGGCCCCTTTTTGAACGCCATCATGGAGCAACTGCTCTCGCTCGTGGCCGACGGACTGGCGGGGGCCCTGCGCGACTGGGGCGTCAACCCCACGCTGCGCTCGCTGGTGCTCGACGGCGCCTTTGCAGGCGTTTCGAGCGTGCTCTCCTTTTTGCCCACCATCGTCACCCTCTTTTTCTTTCTCTCGCTGCTTGAAGACAGCGGTTACATGGCGCGCGTGGCCTTTGTCACCGACCGGCTGCTGCGCCGCATCGGGCTCTCGGGCCGCTCCTTTGTGCCGCTGCTCATCGGTTTTGGGTGCAGCGTGCCGGCGATCATGGCCACCCGCACGCTGGCCAGCGAGCGCGACCGCAAGATGACCATCCGGCTCACGCCCTTCATGTCCTGCTCGGCAAAGCTGCCCATCTACAGCGTCTTTACGCTTGCCTTTTTCCCGCATCACAGGGCGCTTGTCATGATGGCGCTCTACTTTGGCGGCATGGCGGTGGGCGTGCTCTACGGGCTGCTGCTCAAGCGCACCGTGTTTCAGGGAAATCCCATCCCCTTCGTGATGGAGCTGCCGGCCTACCGCCTGCCCTCCCTGAGGAGCGTGCTGTTGCACATGTGGGAAAAGGCCAAAGACTTTCTGGTCAAGGCCTTCACCGTCATCTTTGTGGCCTCGCTTGTCGTGTGGGTGCTGCAATCCTTTGACTTTGGCTTCAACCCCGTGGTCGACAGCGGACAGAGCATGCTGGCCGCCATCGGCCGCACGCTGGCCCCGCTTTTCATTCCGCTTGGCTTTTCCGACTGGCGCGCGGCGACGGCGCTGGTCACCGGCCTGTCGGCAAAAGAGGCGGTGGTGTCCACCCTGTCGGTGCTGCTGGGCGCGGGCGAGGGCGGCGAGCTGACCATGCTGCTTCAGGGACTTTTCACGCCGCTTCAGGCGGTGTCCTTTCTCGTCTTCACGCTGCTCTACATGCCCTGTGTGGCGGCCATGGCCGCCGTCAAACGCGAGCTGGGCGGCTGGCGCGCGGCCATTTCACTGATGGCACAGCAGACGGGCGTGGCCTGGGTCACAGCCTTTGTCGTCTACCAGGTTGGACGACTGTTCGGCCTGGCCTGACGGCGGGGCATTCTCCCGCCTGTATGCCGCCCTCTGACGCCTGCCTCTTCAGGAAACAGGGGGCCGCAGGGTTGCGGTCATATCTTCTTACAGAGGGTTTGAGATTGTCTTTTCAAAGCCTTCCTTTTCGTACGCTCACTTGGAGGATGCTCTCCCCTTTTCACGCACCCCCCTTTGCATCCATCATCTTTTGAAAGGAGGCCCTTTCCATGTCGATGGCAGACTATGCGGTTTTGGCCGTGATCGCCCTGTGCGTCTATGTCGCTTTGCGCACAGCGCGGCGCTCCTCCTGCTGTGGCGGGTGCGCCTCCTGCTCCAAACGCGCCGCTTTTGGCGGCAAGTCCTGTCGCGGCTGCGAGCAGTCAAAAGAGAGCCCCGATGTCTGATCTCTTTGTAACCGAAAAGGCGTTTTCGCTGTATGACTGACAAAAAACGTCCTTGTGCGGTCGGGCTTTGATCTTGACTTTTTTGTCCCCCGCCGGGCTCACAAATGGCAAGCCGTTTCGGTGGCCGCTGGCACGACTGCTTCGCAGCGAATTTCCCTTGGCCGTTTTTTCCTGTCTCACGGTTCTGTCAGGCATCCCCGCCCTTATGTGGCAGGGATGCCTTTTTGTGTAATTTTCTGACTGCTGTGTTTTGCTGCCTTGCGGCTGGGCGTCTTCGTTGATCACAGCCGTCTGCGAGCGTTTCCCGGTTTTCACTGCTCTGCCGCGGGGCCCTTCAAAGGTTCGCATCTTTCCGCCTCGCTTTGCCGCAGGGGATGTCTTCCCTTCAGGGATGTTGTTGGGAGGCTGTTCGCTTGACGTCTCGTGGAGGGACGTTCTAGCCGCTGGCGTCTTGCTGCCCTGTAGTCGAAGACGCCTTGAAGCCCGCCCTATCTTGCCCCTATTCTGTCGCCCCGGCGCCTCCGCAGACGCAGCGTTTGAGACAAAACGCACCTTGCCCCAACAGGTTTGTCCAACCTGCTGTTTGCGCCGCGGGCATGCGTTTTCCTCGCGATAAACAATTCTTCTCTTCCCGCCAAGGGGCCGCCCAATCCCCTTTTCCCCGAAACGGCAAGGGCGATGCCTGCCGCCCATCAACCTGGCGCCGACTCTGCGCATCTGCTGCAGCGACAACAGACGGCCGTCACCGTCCCCTCATTCCCGCAGCGCAAACCCGCTCGCCCTCTCATGGCGAGGATCGCGGTCTGATGTCGCCGGCTTTGCTCGCTCAAAAAGCAGGCCACCCGGCGCAATCGCCTTCTCCCTGATAAAACGGCCCGTCTGTTCCAGCCAGCGTGCAGGCGACCCCGCTTCAATCAACGCGCCCGCCGCACAGCAACCTCCATCGTCTCCCCGCGTGCGCGACTTGGGGCCGCCCCGCAGCCGCGCCGCACGGCGGCGCGGGGAACCGCCCTTGCGCGCAAACACGCGTTGCGCATTTTCGCCGTCCTCGCATCGGCATCAACCCTTACGCCCTTTGAAAGAGCGCAAGGGCGCTTTGACGCCGTTTTACACAAAACGGCGTGGGCGGGGCGGCCCTTTTGTGCGGCGCAATATCGCAATATTTACAAATGTTTGCATCCTCTGGACGATTCTGGCAACCCTTTAAAAGAAACCTGTGGTTTCTTTTTTGTCGCGCAAAGATAACAACCCTTCAATTGTTTCCCCACGTCAAGCATGGTACACTGAGCTTGAGAAAAGGCCTTTCATCCACAAACATTTTGGAGGTGTTCCCCATATCCATGAATCAAATCCTGCGCCAAAAGCGCAAGGAACTTGGGCTGACGCAAGAGCAGGTTGCAAACTACCTTGGCGTCACCGCGCCGGCCGTCAACAAATGGGAAAAAGGCTCCACCTTTCCCGATATCACATTGCTTCCCGTGCTGGCCAGGCTGCTGAAAACAGATCCAAACACCCTGCTCGAGTATCAGACGACGCTATCTCAACAGGAAATCCTTCACCATTTGCAGGAGCTGGCGACAACCGTGAAGCAAGACGGACTGGAGCAGGGCTTTACGCTGGCCCTGGAGCGCGTCCGGGAGTATCCGGGCTGCGCCGAACTGGTGTATCGGACGGCCCTCGCGCTGGACGGCACCCTGCTGACGACCCCATGGACGGCGCAACAGAAAAAACCCTATGAAGACATCGTCATCAGCCTGTATGAGCAGAGCGCCAAAAGCGACGATCCGGCGCTCGCGCAGCAGGCAACCTACCTGCTGGTCTCCAAGTGGATTGCACAACAGCAATACGAAACAGCGCAGGAGCTGCTCGACACACTTTTGCCGCACACCGTGCTGGATCCGCGCGGCCTGCAGGCCGACATCTGGCGTGGACAGGGAGAATTTGCAAAGGCGGCAAACCTTTTGGAGACCAAGCTGATGCAAAGCGTACAGGATCACCAGGCCACGCTCTGCCGTCTGATTCAGTTGGCCGTGCATGAGGGCAATGAGACGCTGGCCGTGGCGCTCTCCAACTGCGCGCGCCAGGAGTGTCGCGCCTTTGAAATGGGAGAATACTGGGAAAACATCGCCATGCTTGAGGTAGCGGCGGCCCGTCAAGACGTCAGCGGCGGCCTAAAGGCTCTCGCCACAATGCTGGATGCGGCCGTCAAGCCCTGGAGCGGCTCGATGTCCCCGCTGTTTGCCCACATCCCCCATCAGGAGGCGGCCACGCTGCTCAACGGGCAACTGCTCGCGGCCCTGCTTGCCAGCCTGGAAGAGGATCCAAAGTTTGCGTTTTTGCATGCCGCCCCGGAGTTTTGCGCGCTGCTCGACCGGTATCGC
>CABRXB010000091.1 GCA_902474785.1 uncultured Eubacteriales bacterium
CCCGGAGGTTGTGATGTTTGGGGAGGGTTTTGGCAAAGACGCCTTTGCCGACGCGGTGGAGACCATGCCCCTTGGCGCGGCGGGCCGCGTGATCGTCTTGCAGGATGTGGAGATCGGCCTTTTGCCAAAGGCCGACGCCGCCGCTGTCACCGAACTTTTCAAGGAGCTGCCCGCCGAAGTGGTGGTGATTTTGTGCTATGACGACGCCTATCTTGCCGGCGGCATCGACCAGAGGAAAAAAAGGGAGAGCCGCTTGAAGGAGCTCTCCAAGCTGTGCTGCGCCGTGGAATTTCCCATTCAAAGCCGCGCCTCGCTGCTGGGCTGGGCCGGTCGCCGTCTTGCGGCGGCCAAGGTGACGGCCGACGACGAGGCGCTCGACTACCTGCTCTCCCTGTGCGACAACAAGATGACGGCGCTTGCCGGGGAGCTCGACAAGCTGGCGGCGCTGTGCGGGGGCAGGGAAAGCGCCCATGTGACCAGGGCGGATGTGGAGAGCGTGGCGATGCCGGGCTCGGCGGCCGACATCTATGAGATCGTCTCACGCATGACACAGCAGGACTATGAGGGCGCGCTGCGCCGCCCGGTGGCCGTCACCGCTGCGCTGGGCGGCGCCTTCTGTGAGCTGCTCTTTGCCAAGGCAGCGGCCGACGCGGGAAAAGACAATGTCGATGCGCTGCTGGCCGACTTTAAAATCAGACCCAGCAAGCGTTATTTCATCCGCCAGTATCTGCGCATGGCCCCGCGTCTTGACAGGGCCTATCCGGAGAGAGCGGTTCGGGTGCTCGCACAGGTCGATGAGCTGCAAAAGAGCAGCGCTGTCGACCCGTGGCTGCTGCTCGAGCAGGGCATCGAGGAGATTCGCGCATGGAAAAGTTGAGCATCAGCCAGGTGGTCGTGGTGGAGGGCAGATATGACAAAGCCAAGCTCTCCTCCCTGATCGACGGGGTCATCGTGGCCACAAACGGCTTTGGCATTTATAAGGACAGGCAAAAGCTCGACTTTTTGCGTCGGGCTGCCCGGCAGTGCGGCGTCATCATTCTCACCGACAGCGACGCGGCCGGATTTCAAATCCGCAACTATCTGGCAAATGCCATAGGAGAAGGGCAGGTTCTGCACGCCTATATCCCCGACGTCTACGGCAAGGAGCACCGCAAGGCGGCGCCCGGCAAAGAGGGAAAGCTGGGCGTGGAGGGCGTGGAGGCAAAACTGATTGTGGCGGCGCTGCAAAGAGCTGGCGCTCTGTCCCCGACGGGACAGTCTAAGACGGGGGATATCACTTCGGCGACGCTCTATGAAGACGGGCTGCTTGGCGGCGAGGGCAGCGCCGCGCTGCGGCGGCGCCTCTCCAAAAGTCTTGGCTTGCCTGAACGTTTGTCGGCCTCGGCGCTCATCGAGGCGCTCAATTTGCTGCTCACCCCACAGGAATACAAGCAGGCGCTTATGAGCCTCAAATCGAAGGAGACGACATAACTCAACGAAACCTGTTTTTTGCGCTGTGCCGGCTGCCTGGCGGCCGTGGGCAGGATCGGCAGCAGGCAATGAGATCAGGGCCTGATGCGCCGCCCGAACAGGAGCAGATGCCCGATGCGCCGTTTGAACCCGTCGTCCTCTCTGACCTATGCGGGCGACTGCGCCCTTGACGTCTGCATCGACGACAATAGAATTCTCCCGGTCTATGCGGCCTCGGGCAGCGTGAGCTGTCCTTTTGATCTTGTCAGGTTGGTCTCACGCGACGCTCGCGAGCGGTCGACAGGACTGGCGTTTTCACGGTGACACGGCCAAGGTCTTTAGCCTGCCGCCTCTTTGGTGGAGGCGGCACCGTGCTCCAACAATCAGGAATTTGAAATGGAGTTTGACAATACATAGCGCGCTCGAGAATGCGGGCGTGGCGATTGTGTCTGAAAACACGCCCATATTCGCAGTTTGATGGTGTGCGCTTTGCCGCCATCGACGGCAACTCCATCGTGGAGGAACACGGGGCGCCAAGCGCATGCCCGATCAGATCACACGTCGGGCCGACCTTTGTGGTGGTGCACAGGGGTGGGAGATATGGGAGGCTCACCCCCACCCAGTGACAAACAGGAGACGACGCGCGCCTTTGTCGACGCCGGTGCTGATCTGGTGTTGGGCGGCATTTGCATGGGGTGAAGGGCATAGCGCCACATTGTCTACTGCTTTGGGAACTTTGCCCTTGGAGGATTGGGACGCCTTCTGCCGGGAGCCCTTTTTGTTTTGACCTGATTCATTATGGGACAAGACGATGTGCAGAAGATGGGCGCCGACATTTTGCCCTGCTTCACCTCGACAGGTGCGAACCCCCAAGGGCGTTTTGCGCAACAACGATTCCCTGCTGCCCTTGAAAGGGGAACGGGCGCAAAAGGCGTTCTCCTTGGAGCGCAGCGCGCCTTTGCCGGACGAAGCGAGTGCGCCTGTGCTCTACAGTGTGTCGCGTTCATGACGACAGGCTGCAAGGATGAAGATGCCGCTGTTCGGCAGGCAAAGCTTATAGCCTCTGCAAAGAAAAAAGGCCCGGCGGGAATTTCCCGTCGGGCCTTTTTGTTGGAGTGATTGACTTGTCCTGTGCAGTCTCCAAAAGACAGCGGCACTGGACTAGAGGGGCTGCGCCTGCGGCTCATCCATGTCGCGCAGGGCGCGGCGAAAGCGCACAGAGAAGAGCGCCGCGGTGGTGGCCACGGCCAAAAAGTCGGACACCGGTTCTGCCAAAAAGACGGCCATGGTTTTGCTTATGAGCGTCTCGGGAAGGATGGCGGGCAGCAGATAGATGAGCGGGATGAGCAGCAAAATCTTGCGCAGGATGGCCAAAAAGAGAGAGGCCTTGGCGTCGCCCAGCGCAATGAAGGTCTGCTGGCAGGCGATCTGCACGCCAAAAACGCAGGAGACCGCCATATACACCCGCATGGCCTTTTCGGTGAAGGCCAGCAACGCAGGGTCGCTGTTGAAAAGCAAAATAAACATCTGCGGCATGAGCATGGCGCAAAGCCACAGCACCACGGCGTAGGTCACGGAGCTGGCCAGCAGCAGGAAAAACGCCTTTTTCACGCGCTCTTTGTTTTTGGCGCCATAGTTGTAGCTGATGATGGGCTGCGCGCCCTGTGAGAGTCCCGAGAGCGGCAGCATGGAAAACTGCATCACGCTTGTTAAAATGGTCATGGCGCCCACCGCCATATCCCCGCCGTATTTGAGCAAAGAGGAGTTGAAGCAAACGGCCAGAAGGCTTTCGGTCGACTGCATGATAAAAGGGGCAAGCCCCAGCGCAAGGCAGGGCGCAACGACACTGGGCCGGATGCGCAGATGTTCTTTTTTGATGCGCAGGGAGGTCTTTTTTCCGGTGAGAAAATACAGCACCCAGACGCAGGAAATGCCCTGTGAGATGATGGTGGCCAGCGCCGCGCCGCGCACGCCCATGTGAAAGCCAAAGATGAAGATGGGGTCTAAGATGATGTTGGAGATCGCGCCTATGAGCACTGTGCGCATGCTCACGGTGGAGAAGCCCTGCGCCGTGATGAAGGCGTTGAGTCCCAGCGTGAGCTGGACAAAGATGGTGCCCATGCAGTAGATAAGGATGTAGTCAAGCGCATAGGGCAGCGTGTTTTCGCTGGCTCCAAAGAGCAGCAGCAACTTGTCGGCAAAGAGCAAAAATACGGCTGTGAGCGTGATTGAAATCACAACCAGCATGCTGGTGCAGCCGCCAAGAATTTTCTCAGCCTCTTCCTTTTTGCCCTGCCCCAAAAAGATGGAGGAGCGCGGCGCGCCCCCCATACTCACGAGTGCGGCAAAGGCCGAGATGATCATGATGATGGGCAACGTCACCCCCACGCCGGTGAGCGCGAGCTTGCCGATGCCCTTGATATGGCCGATATACATGCGGTCGACTAAATTGTAAAACAAATTGACGATCTGCGCCGTGATGGCGGGCGCCGCCATGCGCCACAAAAGCGGCCCGATGCGGCATGTGCCCAGTTCCTGTGTTTTTTGATTTGTCATTTGCTTTGAAACCCTTCTTTGTCTGCAATACGATTGAGGATGCGCACCAGTTGCGTGGCGTCTTCCGCCCCGAGGTAGTCGACGAGATTTTTGGTGGACTGTACGACATACTCATACCGCTTTTCGATATAATGCCGTCCCTCTTTGGTGAGATAGACGTGAATTTTGCGTCTGTCGGCGTGCGACATCTCACGCAGGATCAGTCCTTTTTCCTCGAGCTGGCGCAGCGTCGCCGCAACGCGCGCGCTCGAGAGCGAGAGATCGGCGCTGAGCTCCCCGGGCAGCATGGCCGCGCGCCCGCATGCGGCGAGATGGTGAAGGACCTTGAGCTCGCCTTGTGAAAAATCGCTCCAGGGCGCCGTGGCGCGTCGGCTGTAAATGGTCTCAAGCACCTGCAATAAATCCTGAGTCAGGCGGGAGATTTCCATGACGTCCTCCAAAATGCTAACAGAGTTAGATACTTGCGCTAAGAGGAAGGATAGCACGTTTTGACCGACTTGTCAAGATGACGAAAAACAAAAGTTGCAACAAAGGACAGAGTGTCCGCTTTGAAAAGAAAAAACGTCTTTTGAGCAAGGGCGGTTTTTCGACGTTGTATTCATAAAGGCAAATTGGCATGGCGTTGCATCGCGGCTTTTTCTGTGGTACCATGAGGGCGAATCCGCCGGGAAAACGGCCGGGCAAAAGGAGAGAGGTATGGAACTGCTGGTATTGGTGGACAACAACACCTATATTGATGTCGACGCCGGGGGCGAGCCGGGCGTATGCTTTTACATTGAGGACGAGGGCGAGCGCATTCTCTTTGACATGGGAATCACAGATCTTTTTATAAAAAACGCCGCTTTTTTTGGCGTCGATTTGAGCCTCGTGACAAAAGCGGCCTTTTCCCATGGACACTATGATCACACCCGGGGGCTGACGCACTGGATCGAGCAGCCCTTCGCAAAGCGTATCCCCATTGTGGCGCATCCAGACTGTTTTGCCCGCCGCTTTGAGGGTGTGCGCGAGATTGGGGCGCCCATGAGCAGCAAGGCGCTTGGGGCAGTTTGTCCGCTGCAACTGAGCAGGCAGCCGGTGCGTTTGAGTGAGCACATCACGTTTCTCGGAGAGATCCCGCGCGTCACCTCGTTTGAAGAGGGAGGACTTGGCGGCGACCCGTTGTTGGACGACACGGCGCTGGCCTGCCAGACCCCCAAGGGGCTCTATCTGGTCACAGGCTGCTCGCACAGCGGTATCTGCAACATCATGGAGTATGCAAAAGAGGTGTGCGGCGAGAGCCGCATCGCGGGCGTCATCGGCGGGTTTCACCTCTTTGGGGTCACGCCGCAGCTCGAGGCCACCATCGACTATTTCGAGCGGCAGGGGGTTGGCCGTCTGTGCCCGTGCCACTGTGTGTCGTTTGAGGCCAGAGCGCGGCTGCACAGCCGCATTCCCATTGATGAGGTGGCGGTGGGCTATCGTCTGACTTTTTGAGCGGGAGAGCTGCCGGACAGGGGTGTCAGAGCTGGTTTGCCTGTGGGAGAAACTGCAGCTCTCTTGA
>CABRXB010000092.1 GCA_902474785.1 uncultured Eubacteriales bacterium
AGGATCGTGCGATAGGTGCCATTGACGGTATACGCATAGTTGAGGGTCTTGTCAGCCTTTTCGCTGGTGGTCAGGTTGAGCAGGCGATAGGCGCTATAGGTAGCGTCTTTGTTGCTGCCTGTGATGGTGATGGTCGTTGTGGTCGCGGCGAGCGCGGGCAGGGCCAGGGCGAATACCAGAGCCAGCGCCAGGACCATGGAGAGCAACTTACCAGTCTTTTTCACTAGAATAACTCCTTTTCCAGTTTGTTTCAAGTTATTTTTTCGGGCAATGCCTGTGTTTTGGAGGGGAATTGTGTTACGCACCCATTCCCTCCTTTCGACGAAGGCCTCTGCCAAGCAGCAGCGCGCCCGCGCCAAATGTCATCAGGGTTCCAAGAATCACAAAAGGTCTTGTGCCAATTCCGCCCGTGTTGGGCAGACGGAGTCCCGTACTGTTGGTGCAGGTGATGGCGATGGCCTCAGAGGAGAGAATCGCCGCGGTGGTCACGGTGGCGTCGGCTGTGGAGGCAATGGCCGAGTTTTCGTCGCCGATGGCCACGCCGCTGGTGTTCGACCACTTGGGCGAATAGCCCTCAAAGCCGGTCTCGGTTACAATCACCTGGGTGCCGATCGGCAGGCCGGCGATGGTCGCCGTCTCCCCGGCATAGAGCTTCAGGCCATAGACTGCATAGAGCGCCTGCGCGGGGTCGGTAACGGTTGCGCCGCCCTGCGCTTCCAGTCTGACGAATTCGGGGTTGGCCGAATGCGTCTGGGCCTCTCCCTGTCTGGCGTAGGTCGCCGTCAGGGTTCTCTCGTCGGTGTAGAATGCGACAGGCAGCTTGACTTCAAACTGGAACTCTTCGCTGCCGCCATACTGCGGCTCGTCGCTGACCGTGACCATTTTGGTGATGGCCATGTTGCCGCTTGCCGGCGCATAGTTGTTGACGAGACTTGCTGTCACCGCCGGGCTGATGCCGGCCGTTCCCGTCGCAGTGGTCACGCTGGCGTTGTCGCCGCTTGTCACCAAAACGTAGTCGGCAAACTCATTGTGGCCAGACTCGGTCACGGTGTAGGTGCCGGCGCGCAGATTGGGAACGCGCACCGTCCAGCCGTCGCCCTCTTCATGCTGGGCGATCACAACGCCATCGGGGTTGTTTTCGCCATTGACAGCAACCGTGGCAACAACGGTTCCGCCGCTGTCTTTCACCTCGAAGACCAGATTTTGATCCAGCTCCTGCAAGGACGCCGCATCCAGTCCGCTCACCGTCTTGTCGATGACAAGTTCGCTGAGTTCGAGCTGCACAACGGGTTTCTGATAATCTCTGCTGTCCCGCTTCCCGTCAAAGGTATAGTCGACCTTCGCACGGTTTGACCCCGACACGACGTTGCTGTAGAATCCGGGCTGGCCGGCCGAGGTTGTTCCCGTTCCTTCGTCGCCCACATGGGGGTAGCCGCTGCCGGCAAATTCCGTATAGGCCGCTTCGGTCGGTTGGATCTTCAGCGTAACTTTGTATTCATAGTTGGGTTCCAGCGTATAGCTGCTGCCAAAGCTGAGCTGAAGCTGCTTTGTCTCAGCGTTGTAAACGGGGGTCAGCGTGGTCGCGGTTTTGTTGTTCTCGGTTGCCGGGAGGGTCACGGTGGCGCCGGACACAGAGGACTCGGACTGGCCGTTGAAGGGCGTTGAGCCGTCTGTGGTGGTGACGGTGACGGTCAGCGCGCCGAGCGGCGTGGCTCCGGTTGCCGCAACGGGCTCGACATACTCGCTGAGCACGTCGGTGATGGTCACATCGGTGCAGAGAATCGAGGTGATTTGCCCTGCGATGTTGGCAAACGTCTGCTGCAGATCGCTCGATCCGGCCGCATACACGCCGGTCTGCGCGCCATTTTTCGCAGCCGCATCGCAAAGATCCTGGAGATAGCCTCTGGCGGTGCTGCTTCCGCTCCCTGTAAACGCGCTTCCCGCGCCGACACAGTAGAACATGGTGGCGTATGTGCCGTTTTTGATCTCGCCAACCGCAGCCTCGTTGTGTCTGGCAATAGCCGTACTGCTGTCGCCATAAGCATTGCCAATGCTGAAGGTGGGCTCTCCGTCGGTCAAAAAGATCATCACTTTTTGAGCGCCGGGCCTGGCATCGCCAAGCTGTGCGTTGCCTTTCCGGATGCCGGCCTGATAGTTGGTGCCGCCGATCGTGCTGATTCCATTGATCTTGGTGATCGCCGTCGATCCATTGTACCAGGAGGCATTTCCGGAGTACAGAATTTGGGCGTCTGTTTCTTTTCCAAAGGCATCCACACTATTTGATCCGCTGAAGGTCACCACACTGTACCTCGCGTCGATGCCCGTATTCTCAGCAATTGTATTGATGAGCGTCGTCGCCGCGGTTTTGCAGGCGGACAGCAGGCGGTTGTTGTTTTCGCCCATGCTGTTCGACTTGTCGAAAATAAGCACAATGTCGATGAGGGCCTTGTTGACCTCGGTGCCGACGGCGCCCGAAACCGTGAGGTTCAAATCATAGGAGCCGTCTTCCAGCGCCTCCACAAACTTGCTGTAGGAGAGTTCTCTGGAGACAACGCCCTGGTTGACGCCCGAGACGGTGTAGGGTGCGGAGGTGGCCACTCTGCCGTCTTCGTCGGTTGCGACCACATAGAGGGTCTGGCCGTTTGTCACGCCCTCGAGCGTCACGCCGCTGCTGACCTGCTCGTCATCGGTGTTGTACCAGACATAGGTCACCTCGCCCTCCAGAGCAGAGGGCTCCGCCGTGAGCTTGCCGATGGCAACCTCATCGGTGTTGATGGCGACCGACACCGTCTTGGTGTAGTAGAGCACCACCGTGGGCTTGGTGGTTGTCTCGCTCGTCAAAGCGTCGGAATCGTACCACCAGTTCCCCCACGAGCGGTCCGCCTTGATCCAGGTGGCCATTTTCCCGTTGACAGTGGCGTGGTGGAAGGTATAGCCCTCAACGCGGAAATTTGCGTTGGTAAAGGAAATCGAGCGGCCGTCGAACAGGGATTTGCCGTCGGGCGCGGCTGTCATGGCAGCCGTTGTGTTGTTGGGAAGCTGCTCCAGGCAGGTGACCGTAAGGTTAGTGCTGCGCGTCCATGTGTTCCATGTGATCGTAAAGGTGGAGAAGCTCTCGACAGAGAAGGTGGCCACCACATCGGTCGCCTCCTGCGCGGGGAGCACGGTCACATCGCCGGTGCTCGCTGTGCTGTCGGCCACAACCTCAACGGTGACGGCCGCATCTGCAAAGGGATTGGGCACAAAGCCCAGCAGCTTGTCGGCCTCGGTCTCCACATGGTGCTGCACGGCCACCGTCTCGGGGTCGATGTCGGCGGGCAGCAGGCTGATGGCCTGGATGTCGACATAGACTTCGATCTCAGGCTCAAACTCCTTGCCTGCGGCGTCTTCCAATCGGATGTCGAGCGCCACAAAGCCCTCATACCCCTCGACCTGCTCCGAGGCCTCCAGGCTCTCGGCGGCCTTGGCGTAGGCGTCGCTGTTTTCAGGGAGCAGCTCGGCCACCAGCGTCACATCCTCGGGAATCACGCCCTCGGGGGCATAGACCGTCACAGCAAAGCCGTTTTTGGAATCCTCAAAGGTGCGCATATCGGTATAGCCCTCGGGAACGCCCTCGGGCAGCAGCACCGCCGGCGCGACGCAGGTCTCGTCGTGGGTGTGCTCTTTCATGCCGCAGATGAGCTCGCCGTTTTCGTCGTAGCAGGCGTCCTCATGCGTGTGCTCTTCAAGCCCGCAGATATAGTCGCCTTCCGGCTTCACGGGCGCGACGCAGGTCTCATCATGGGTATGCTCTTCCATGCCGCAGACGAGCTCGCCGTTTTCGTCGTAGCAGGCGTCCTCATGCGTGTGCTCTTCAAGCCCGCAGAGATACGTCTCTTCGGTGGGCTGCTCGGGTGCGACCGGTTGCTCCACGGCATAACAGTCGTCCCCGTGCGCATGCTCCGTCTGGTCGCACACCAAATTGCCCTCTTCGTCGTAGCAGGCATCTCCGTGGGCATGCGCAGTCTGATCGCAGATGAGCTCGCCTTGCGGCTGCCCGGGCTGCTCCGGTGCGACCGGCTGCTCGGGTTTTTCCTGCTTGGCATAACAATTGTCCACATGCTGGTGTTCGGGTTTGCCGCAGGTCAACGTTTTCTCATAGCAGGCATCGGTATGGGTGTGACCCTGCGTTTCGGAGGGCGCAGACGGAGCGGCGTCGCCGGCGCTGCCGGCGCTCTGCTTGCAGACAAGCACCTTTTCGGTGGTCTTGCAGCTCTCGTCGTGGGTGTGCCCCTCGCCTTCGCTCTGACCGCAGGTCAGGCTATAGCAGCTGCCGCCATGCGTGTGGCCCGCGCTCTCGCTCTCCGAGCAGACAAGCGTTTTCTCCTCGGTGTAGCATCCGCTGCCGTGGGAGTGTCCGGCGCTCTCGCTCTTGGAGCAGGTCAGATTGCCCTCTTCGTCGTAGCAGCCGCCGCCGTGAGAATGCCCGGCGCTCTCGCTCTCGGAGCAGGTCAGTTTGCTCGAAGTTTCGTAGCAACTGCCGCCGTGCGTATGCACGGCGCTCTCACTCTCCGAGCAGGTCAGGCTCCGGCACGCATCGGAATGCGTGTGCCCGGCTGTCTCCGACTTGCCGCAGGTGATCTTCTCTCTGTACTCGTAGCACTCCTCCCCGTGGGTATGCCCCTCTTCGCCCCCTTCGGGCGCGGCGGCATCCGACGATTCGGAAGAACCCGAGCTCTTCTCATTCCCGCAAACAAGCTCCATGGTGTAGCACGCGTCGCCGTGCGTGTGCTCCTCGAGTCCACAGGTGGGCTCCGCCGTCATGGTGGAGGCCGGCTGCACCAGTGAATACATCGTGGTCATCGACACCAAAATCGCAAGCGCGGTGAATGCTGCGTATGCTCTGCGGCGCTGGATATGCCTGTTTTTAAATTCCTTGGCAATCTGGCTCAGATTTTTAGGCATACGCGACACCTCCTCTTCTATCACTTAATTTTTATTTTTAACATGCGTTTGACTGACTGTTTTATGAGATCTTGCCCACCGCCGAAAGGGGCCAAACCCGAACCAACACGCGCCCGAGCACCTGTTCCCTTCCGATGGGGCCCACCGCCGTGGTTCTGCTGTCGAGCGAGACGGCTCTGTCGTCGCCCATGACAAAGATTCTTCCGTCGGGCACCTGATAGGGCAGCGTGATGTTGCATTCCCCCAGGCTCTTTTCCGTGAGATAGGGCTCTTCCAGCAGCGCGCCGTTGACATAGACGTTGCCCGCGTTGTCGATGTCGACCCAGTCCCCGGGGGAGGCGATGACGCGCTTGATCAAAATCTTGTTGTTGTAGTAAAAAGCTGCAATGTCGCCGGTCTGATAGTCGCTTGTTTTCACTGCAACAACCAAATCTCCATCATTCAAGGTGGGCGACATGCTCACCCCGGTGATCTGAAGCACCGGCATCCACAGCACCGCCACCAAAATGGCCATGGCCGCCACCACGATCAGCGCGTAGACCGTGCCGCGCAGGGCTCTGCCA
>CABRXB010000093.1 GCA_902474785.1 uncultured Eubacteriales bacterium
CAAGAAAAGAGCTCTCAAACCCCGTTCTTGCGGTGGGAGGGAAAACGCGTCGCATTGCGGCGAAAAGAAGATCTGCAAGGGGGAAAAGCGGTTGCAGATCTTCTTTTCAAAAAATGTCAGAAGGGAGAAGCCGGGATATCCCGGCTTCCCCCTTGAATTAAAACCGAAGGGGAGGTCAGCTGAGTTCAACGATGCCGTCGATGCGCAGATCGAAGTAGGGCGCGCTGCGGTAGACGGATTCGGCAAAGGCGCCGTCGACAATGGCTTCGTAGTCCTTGCCCTCATACAGAACGGCGCTGTAGTCGCTGTTCATGGTGGAGGAATTGAAGGTGTGGCTTTGGATCTTTTCACCGCCGACGGTGAAGGTGTCGACATCGAAGATCTGCAAAGAACCGTCCTTGATGGCGGCTTCGACCTCGGCGACCTTTTCAGCGGTGCCTTCGGCGCAGGAACTGCCCAGAGTGGAGATCATGTTGGCGCCGTCGGAGTAGCCGCGCGACCAGTCGACCTCGATCTCGTTTGCCTTGCCCTGCTGGGCCAGGCCCAGAGCGTAGGTGTAGTATGCAGCCCAGTTGTTCTGCGCGGAGGTCAAAATAGCAGTGGGGGCGACGCTGAGCATGTCGATGTTGTAGCCCACGTAGTAGCAGACGGCGCCGTTGGCGACGGCGGCTTCGATGGCGGCGGGGCCGCCGGTGGAGTCGGCGTGCTGGCTGATGAGGCAGCTCCCACGGGACAGCAGCGCCTCGGCAGCCTGCTGCTCGGCGGTGGCATCGGCCCAGGAGTTGGTGTAGGTGACGTCCATGCTGACGTTGTCGACGATAGACTTGACGCCCAGATAGAAGGCGGTGTAGCCCGAGACGACCTCGGCATAGGGATAGGCGCCGACATAGCCGATCTTGATGGTGCCGTCCTCGTTGTAGTTGGCGTCGGTCAAAACGCCCTCTTCGATCATCTCGGCAAGCTTCATGCCGCCCACGACGCCCGAGACATAGCGGGATTCAAAGGTGTGGGTGAAGAAGTTGTGAGTGTTGTCGTAGGGATCGACGCCGGCGGTGTCGCCGGTGGCGATCAAAAAGGTGACGTCGGGGCACTCGGAGGCGGCCAGCGTCATATAGCTCTGGTGGCCAAAGGAGTCGGAAATGATGACGTTGCAGCCCTGATCGACAAGGTCGATGGCGGCGCTGTAGCAGTTTTCGTTTTCGCCGATGTTGTACTTCCAGACGACCTGGCTGTTGTCGTTCCAGTCGATGCCAAGGGTTTCACAGGCGGTCTGAATGCCCTGCATGTGCGCAAAATCGTAGCCGATGCTCGCATCGTGGAGCAGGATAACGCCGACCTTCAGAGCGGCGGGCTGAGCATCGTCGTTGCCGTCGTCGCCTCCGGCGGGGTCGGAATCATTGTTGCAGCCGACGAAGACAAGAACCATTGTCAGCGCCAAGAGCAGTGCCAGAATTTTTTTCGCCATGTTGAGTTCCTCCACTTTTTTGATATTGTTTTTGGGAAACGTTTTATCCGCACACGGCGCATGGCCGTGAAACCGGCTTGTCGGTGGATGTCAGGCGAAGGTCACGCCAGTTTTTTCGTCCATGGCGGCGACAACGGCCAGCGATTCGAGACGGATGCCGCGGCTTCGAACCAGCGCGCCGCCTTTTTGAAACCCCTTTTCAATGACGATGCCCGCCCCCACAAGCGTGGCGCCCGCCTGTTGCACAAGATCGGCCAGGCCGAGCAGCGCGGCGCCGTTTGCGAGAAAATCGTCGAGGAGCAGCACGCGGTCGTCCGGCCCTAAAAAGCGCTTTGAGACGATGATGTCATATTCCCTCCCGTGGGTGTAAGAGGTCACGCGAGACGTATAGACCTCGCCGGCGATGTTTTTGGTCTGCGTTTTTTTGGCAAATACAACAGGCACGTCAAAGTGCTGGGCTGTGATGCAGGCGATGCCGATGCCGGAGGCTTCGATGGTCAAAATCTTGTTGACGCCGCAGCCTTCAAAGCGCCTTGCAAACTCCCGCCCGATTTCATTAAAAAGGGTAACATCCATTTGGTGGTTCAGAAAACTGTCCACTTTGAGAACGTTACCTTCCATGACAATGCCATCTTGTTGAATGCGGTTTTTTAAAAGCTGCATTGGCTTTCCTCTCCAAATTCATGGCCGGTTGCCGGCCTGCAGCAACTGCCAAACAAGATTTCAATTTTGTACAACATTATTGTAACGCAATTCCCCCTCCGATGCAATCGTCGAAACGCCCCAAAAGAGAGAAAAAACGACTGAATTGCCGAGCAAAAAGAGACAATATGCACAAAAAAGGATGAAAAACTTCCAGCGCAGCAAGGCGAATGGTGCAAAAATGCAGATATTGGAAGCCGGGGGAGCGGCAGGGTCGCCTTGGGAAAACGAGCGGAGATGTGACAAAATTACAGCAAGGAGGGGCGCCGCGTCGGACTTGCGCAACAAGAGGCGGCTGGAAAACGCAGGCGCGCTGCTCGTCAAAAGGCGGACGAGCATTGACAAAACGGTTTCTTTTCGGTAAGCTGAAACCCTAAAGTTGCAGAGAAAAGGGCGACGCCCTTTCGACAAAGAGAGGGATCGGGATGCAGGAAACAAGAAGGAGACGGTGGAAAACCATGCTTCAAATCGCTTTGCTTTTTCTGGTGGTTGTGGCCTTGGGGCTGGTCGCATTTTTGCGCTTTTCGCCCGTGTTCGGCGCAAAGGCGAGCGATCAGGACAGGCAGGCATACAGCGCAAGGAGTTCGCTTTATGATGGAAAGATATTTTCCAATGAGCGCGAGGTGTCCGTCATGCAGGAGGGCGCGCCACGAGAGGGCGAAACGGTCCTGGCACAAAAGGAAGCGACGCCAAAGGGGGAAATTCCCATGGAGTCGCCTGCGCCCATACCGGCGCAGGATTTGGCGCAAGAGCAGCTCACGGTCACCTGGCTGGGACACTCCTCGCTGCTTGTCCAGATGCACGGGATGAATGTGCTCATAGACCCCGTGTTCAGCCAGCGCACTTCGCCGGTGCGCTTCGCCGGGCCAAAGCGGTTCAGCGCGCCGCCCATCGACGCCGAGCACATGCCCGAGATCGACCTGCTTTTGCTCTCCCACGACCACTATGATCACATGGACATGGAGACCATTCTGGCGCTTGACGACAAGGTGGGGCAGTATGTTGTGCCGCTTGGTCTTGAAAACCACCTTGCGCGATGGGGGATAGATGGCGACAGGGTGCAGACCATGGCGTGGTGGGAGCAACTGGAGATCGACGGACTGACCATTGGCTGTACGCCCGCACAGCACTTTTCGGGCCGCGGACTGAACGACCGCTTTGAAACGCTGTGGGCCTCCTGGGTTCTCAAAGATGAACATCATCAGATCTTCGAAAGCGGCGACACGGGATACGGCCCCCACTTTCAGGAGATCTACGAGGTCTATGGCGCCTTTGACCTGGTCATGCTCGACTGTGCGCAATACAGCGTGCGCTGGGCGGCGGTTCACATGTTTCCGGAGCAGTCTTACACAGCGGCGCAGGAGCTGCACGCCTCGTATGTGATGCCGATACACTGGGCGACCGTCTCGATGTCGGATCACCCCTGGGACGACCCGGCGCAGCGCATGGAGGCCGCGGCGCAGGGCGGGGACATCACGCTTGTGACCCCGCGCATGGGCCAGACCATGACGGCGGACGCCTTTGATCAGTTTCAAGAGCGTTGGTGGAAAGACATTCCTTAATAAAAAACAGTAGAATAACCTGCCAATTCCAACGATAACTTTCACTTCACAAAACGCTGCAAAGCCGTATGAACACTTGGAGCACATGATTAACGAATGTAATAATCTTTATAACAGCACAAAATGGGAATATAACGCAAGGGGAAGTAGCAGAGGCAGAAATAACCTCACTGCAAGTGGCTTTTAGAACATGTTTCAATATGGTCAGCAGAACCGGCGAAAAGCTTGATTTACAAGGGTTTCATCCTTTCGCTATAAGCACTTATGAGAAGATGAAAGACGATTTTCATCTCTATAAAAAACACAAAACCCCGGCACATGAAAAGTGTGCCGGGGTTTTGTCCGCCTGTTGGAAGAGAAGAGGGGTTGTGCCGCGAAGAGCAGGCTGGCTCGGAAGGAGCAAGCGCAAGGGGGCATGCGGTCAGAGACGCCATTTGGGGACGCCTGAAGCGATTGCCGTGGGCAGAGGCGTTAAAAGGGCGTTTGAAGTCTCGACATGGGGAAGGCGACAAGGATGCAAGGTCCCGGCCGAGGAGCGCGCGCTGGCTGCAATATCGCCTCACGGCGAAAGGCAGAAGGTGTGAACCTTGCCGATGGGCCAATGGGGACAAAGAAAATCAGACATGCCGCACCGTGTCGAGGATGGCAGAGAGCCCGGGGGACGAGTGGCAGACGGGCAGTGGGCAGCCGGAGTAAATGTTCTTCAGACACAAAGCAGAGCGCGAAGCGTCAAGGTCGCATACGCCTCGCCAATCAAGGTAAGGCGCCTCAAGACAAAAAGCAGGGCGACCAAGGCGCGCTGGCGACGGAGAAAAGGGCAATTGTCATATTAGGGAAAGCCGGGGAACCCAATTGTCAAAACAGCAGCCGCAAGACAGGTTTTCTTTTTCGCTTTGACCCCTTATGGGAAGAGCAGCAGGCGCACGAGGAGGCTGCCGCACAGGACGGCGGTCAGATCCGCCATGAGCGCAGCGGGGATGGTGCAGCGCGTGTCGCTCACGCCGACAGAGCCAAAATAGATGCCGGTTGTGTAAAGCGTGGTCTCGGTGGAGGTCAAAATAACGGCGCCTGCCGTGGCCACCAGACTGTCGACCCCTTCGGTGGAGATGATCTGCTGGAGCACCGACATGGATCCGCTGCCCGACAGAGGGCGCATGAGAATCAGCGGCGTGAGCTGTTCGGGCAACCCCAACACCCGGGCCACCGGCGCCAGCGCGCTTGCAAAAAGCTCGAATACCCCCGAGGCCGAGAGCATCTCCACGCCCACCATGAGCGCCACCAGCGTTGGGACGAGCTGCAAAATGGCGCCCATGCCGTTTTTGGCGCCCTGCGCAAAGCTGGAAAAAAGGTCGACCCCGCGACGCAGACCCGAGCACACCACGATGCAGGCGACCAGGGGGAGCATGGCGGTTGCTAGCAGATTTAACATGTCGGGCTCCTCCTGTGGCGGCGCAGCGGCGCCCTGCGGCGGCTCAGACGGATGAGCAGGCGCAGCGTGGTGACGCCCACCGTGATGGTGAGCAGCGATGTGATCCAGACGGCCGGCATGATGGCAAAGGGTGCGGCGGAGCCGGCGGCCTGCCGAATGGCGACCACCGTGGCGGGCACCACCTGAACCGAAGCGGTATTGAGCAGCACAAGCATCATCATGTCGTCGGAGGCGGTGGCGGGCGGCGCGTCGTGGGAGAGCAACTCCATGGCGTGAAGA
>CABRXB010000094.1 GCA_902474785.1 uncultured Eubacteriales bacterium
GCCCGCGCCGTCGCCGTCGAACTGGGTGAAGACCAGATTCCAAAACTCGATATAGCGGTCGCAGTCGCACCCCACGGCACAGTCCGGCTTGCCGCAGCCCCACGCAGGACCCCTGTCAAAATAGATCTCGGAGCAGGGGCCGCACGGACCGCTGCCGATCTCCCAAAAGTTGTCCTCTTTTCCAAGGCGCACCATATGATCGGGCGACACGCCGACCTCTTTGGTCCAGATGTCATAGGCCTCGTCGTCGTTTTCATAGATCGACACATACAGGCGCTCGGCGGGCAGCTCCATCACCTGCGTGCAAAACTCCCAAGCCCAGGCCGTCGCCTCTCTTTTAAAGTAGTCCCCGAAAGAGAAGTTGCCAAGCATCTCAAAAAAGGTGCCGTGGCGCGCCGTCTTGCCCACGCGCTCGATGTCGGGCGTGCGGATGCACTTTTGGCAGGTTGTGACGCGCAGGCTCGGCGGCGTCACCTTGCCCGTAAAATAGGGTTTGAGCGGCGCCATGCCTGAATTGATGAGCAAAAGGCTTTTGTCGCCCTGCGGAACGAGCGGCGCGCTTGCCATGCGCAAATGCTCCTTGCTCTCAAAAAAGCTCAGGTATTTTTCTCTGATCTCATTGAGTCCCATCCATTGCATCATTCATTCCTCCGTTTTTTTGATTGAATAGCAGGAACGAGAAAAGAGGTCAAAAAAAGCTTCTCTCGTCCCTCAGAAGGGACGGAAAGAAGCTTTCCGCGGTACCACCCTTGTTGCAAGCGAAGTCGCTTCGCTCACCACTTGAACGCCCGATAACGGGGGCGACCCGTCGCGGTCTTCCCGCGCGGCTCCAAAGCGGCCTTCTCCGCCCGGCGCGCAAAGGACCTCTCAGCTATAAGCCCTCTCTCTTGGTGCGCAGCCAAACCGGATACTCTCTTCTTCATCGCCGTTTTTGTGTGTTGCTTTTTTGTCCATGTCTGGACAAAAAAGATAGTAGTAGAATACTTCATATTTTGACATTTGTCAAGGCCCAGGCACAAAAGTCTGTCGTTGCGTCGGGCAAATCCGTTTCACAAAACCCCCGACACTTTGCAGAGACCTCTGACCCGTCTCGCATGGCGCAGAGCCCTTCCCTGCCGCATCGCCCGCTGCTCCACTACTCATGTTGACGCCCGAAAGCCGCCTGAAGGGGAGGGTACAGCGCAGTACATGCATAGAGAGGGACAACCTCTCCCACCCTGGCCTTGTGAAACACATTCAAAACGGCGTGCGCCCTACCAATACTCCTCCCGCTCTTGCCCATCCGGGAGCGTCTGCTCCCCTTGTGTGAGCGCCATCACGCCCTGGGCCACCTCGCGAAAGATGGGCGCCGCTGAAACCGAACCCGACTTTCCATTCTCGACCAGCACCACCATCACATACTGGGGGTCATCGGCGGGAAAATATCCCGCAAAGCTGCCGTGCACCACGGCCTCTCCGCCGCGCACCCAACCGGTCTCGGCCGACGCCGTCTTCCCTCCCGCTTCAAAGGGCTCAGGCTGCGCCGTGGTGCCGGTTCCGCTGCGACACGTCTCCTCCATCATGGCGCGCAGAGCCGCCGCCGTCTGCTCGCTCATCACCCGCTGCCACCCCTCCTGGCCGCCCAGCTCCCGGAGCATCTCGCCATCTTCGAGCAGCCCTTCGACCAATCGCACATCGGGCAGCAGCCCGCCGTTTGCAATGGCGCAGACAAGCGCAGCCAGATCGAGCGGCGTGGCCAGCAACGATCCCTGTCCGATGGCGATGTTTGCCGCCAATTGACGGGAAAGCTTCTCCTCGGGCAGAGATCCCGCCTGTTTGACCACCCCCGGGCAGAGGGTTTTTGCACGGTCGAACCCAAGTTGTCTTGCCAGCTCCAGCGCCGCGCTATATCCCTGCTCGCCCTGATCGAGAAGCAGGGAGATGAAATAGACGTTGCACGATTTCTCCATGGCCTGCTCCATGGTCAGCGCGCCGTGCCCCTCTTTTCTGTGACAGGAGAAATCACGGCCGCCCACCTCAATTTTCCCATTGCAGACATAAACCGGAGCGTCAGCTCCCCGCTCGATGCTCTGCGCCGCCACAATCAGCTTGAAAATGGAGCCGATGTTGTAGCTGGACAGCGCGCGGTTGACCAGCTCGCCTTGCGTGGAGGAAAGAAGCTGCGCCACCGCGTCGCCTTCATAGGAGGGACGGCTGACGGCGGCGGCGAGGCTCCCGTCGATTCGCAGGAGCACAGCGGCGCCGGCGTCGAGCTCTTTGGTCTTCTCCTCCAAAATACGCTGCATCCGGGCATCCAGCGTCAGCGCCACGCCCGATTGCTTATAGTATCCGTCGTCCACCACCACGGCCTTTGCGTCGAGAAGCCCGCCCGCTGCCGTCTTTTGCAGCGCGGCATAGACCCTGCCGCCGCAGGAGGACAGGCGCTCCCTGTACGCCGCCTCCACGCCCGACAGCGGCGTCACCCCGTCGGCGCTCATAGTCCCCACCAAGTGGATGGCAAGCGGGGTCACGCAGCGGTGCAGGCAGGGCGTGAGCGTGACGCCCGAGACCTCCACGGGGCGCAAAAGCGTCATGCCAAAAGGGGAGCCCTTGTCGAGATAGGCGCGCACCTCCTGCGTGCTCAAATCACAGGCATTGGCAAGCAGCATGGCGGCGCGCGCCTTGTCTGTGCACTGGTCTGGCTGTACCAGCGCGGCATAGCCGCCCTCCTCGTAGTTGAGCGGCACGCCGTTGATGTCGGTGATAAGGCCGCCGCGCTGACACAGTGTGAGCTCAAGCTGCTGCTGGCGCTGCGCCGCAACGGAGAATTCCCCGCTCTCGTCCACCGCAATGGTGTAAAGATGCAGCGAAATCTGCACAAAGAGCAGCACAAAAACGGCAAACAGCGCAAGCAGACGCTTTGCAAGCACGGCACACACCTCCTTCTTCTAGGAGGAGTATGCCCCAACAGAGCCTCAAGTAACAAAAAGAAAACCCGTTTTGACAGTTCGGAACGTCTGAAGACGCGTCTTTGCAAACTGCTGACTTTCCTTTTCTTTGGAAGCTGGAACTCTGTTCCCAGGTGTGGTATGATGGGTTTTCAAAGCAGAGGAGGCGAGACAAGGTGGAACTCACCATCAGGTGCGGCGCCCAGGAGGACATCGGGGCGTTGGTGCAATTGTATGACGATCTCAACGATCATCTGGCATCTACCATCAATTATCCCGGCTGGAAAAAAGGCGTCTACCCCACCTTGCAGGATGCCGCACAGGGCATCCGCGAGGGGACGCTTCATGTCGCCACATGGCACGACGAGATTGTGGGCTCTTTGATTTTGCGCCACAGCGCCGAGCCCGCCTATTTGACAGCGCCCTGGCGCGCTTCGCTCGAAGAAAGCCTTGTGTTCGTTCTCTATACCCTGGTTGTCAATCCCAAATATCTTCACCAGGGAGTTGGCAAAAGCATGCTCGCCTTTGCCGATGCGCACGCCAGAGAATGCGGCGTCAAAGCCTTGCGGCTGGATGTGTATGAAAAAAACCTGCCTGCGATCCGTCTGTATGAGGCATGCGGATTTGAGTTTGTCGCCGCAGTCAGCATGGGGCTTGAACACTATGGGTTGGATCGGTTTTTCCTGTATGAAAAACTGCTGTGATTTTATATGCGACAGCCCCCGTCAATGCCGCAGCGTTTCAGGCCTTCACACGTTTGGCCTTTCTGTCCACAAAAAAGGCGCATGGAGCCGTCCATGCGCCTTTTTCTTTTTGTAAACCAATCGCCGGAAAAGGTAATCATTCTGCTCGATTTCAAATTGGCATCAACCGCTCACAGCGCCCGTGCCGCGCGAAGAGTTGGCCCGTTTCACGGCGGCGTTGTGCTCATCAAGCGTCTTGGAGAAGATGTGCGTTCCATCCGAGGAGACCACAAAGAAGTAGTAGTCGGTGGTCTCGGGGTAGAGCGCCGCCCGAATGGAGGCGAGTCCCGGCGAGGCGATGGGGCCCACCGGCAGCCCCGCGTAAAGATAGGTGTTGTAGGGGCTGTCGATCTTGATGTCGTCGTAGGTCAAGACAGATTTGCGCTCTTGCAGCACATACTGCACGGTGGCGCAGGACTGAAGCAGCGGATACTGTCTGCTGTTTAACCGGTTGTGGAAAACCGAGGCGACGGTGGCGCGATCCTCGTCGCTGGCCGCCTCGCGCTCGATGATGGAGGCCAGCGTCACCACCTCGTCGATGCTCATGTCAAGCTCCCCGGCGCGGTCGCGCAGCTCCTGCGACAATTTGGCGTCGAAGTTGTCGAGAAATTTGGTCAGCACCGTGACGGCGTCGGAATCCTCGAAAAACTCGTAGGTGTCGGGGAAAAGATAGCCCTCAAGCCGGTTTTCCCGCGCGGGTAAATCCTTCAAAAAGTCATACTCAAAGTTGTGATTTTCAACGGCATCCCACAGTTCGCTTGCCGCGCAGACATTTTTCTCATCCAGCGTCGCGATGATCTCCCGCAGTTCCCTGCCCTCGGGGATCATCACGGTCACCGTCTGCCGGAAGCTGGCCGTCTTTTGCAAATTGGTGACAAGCTCCAGATAGTCCATATCGGTGTTGAGCACATAGGTTCCGTATTGAAAGCTGTCCGCGTTGCCTGTCACCTTGGCAAAGAGCACAAAGGCCCAGCGGTATTCGATGAGGCCGGCATCTTTGAGTTCTCCCGCGATCTTGCTCACCGAGGAGCCCGCTTCGATTTTCACGCTGAGCTCGCTGTTTGGCTTCATGAGCGCCAGCGCGTCGTTGGCAACGTGCAGCGCGAAAATGGCCAGCAGGATCGACACAGTGATGACCAGCATGGCATATAAAAAGGTGCGGGTGAACAGTTGCTGTTTTCGTTTTTTGACGCGGTGCGCCTTGTCCGCACCGCTGACGCGTCGCGGTTTGTCGAATTGCCGGGTATCCCCATTCCTATCTTGCTGTGACATGATCTTTATTCTCCTTTGGACTGGCTGCGGCAGGAACACAACGCGCCCTGCGGCATAGGATATAGCACACATACTTGAGTGAGGTGAATTAGCCGTGTGTTTTGGTAATGTCTTTGATAACGATTGCCTGTGCTGGATCATCATCATCTTCCTGATCCTGTGCTGCTGCTGTGACGACTAGTCCAGTGCATCACCGAGGGGAGCAGTGTGGCCATGGGGCCACACTGTTTCCTGCGACGGGATCGGACAAGCCTGCCGCGTCAATGGCGCGGCTTTGCGTCATCACAACCTGAACCGGCACATCGTGCGCCTCTTTTGGCAGGAAATCAAACAGCAGCTCTTCAAAGACAAGACAAACGGTTGTCCCCTCAAACCCTTTTAAAAAACGGTCGTAATAGCCCCCACCCATGCCAAGGCGAAAGCCCTGTCTGTCACAGGCAACGGCGGGCGCCACCCAAA
>CABRXB010000095.1 GCA_902474785.1 uncultured Eubacteriales bacterium
TGGGTTTGCGGGGAGTGATCGGACGACATGTGCCAGATATAGTGGACTTTGTCCGAAATATTCCAATAATAGGCGTTGTTGGCGAAGCGGCCCAAAAGTTCAATGCCGGCGCGCTCATAACAGTATTCGATGACGCCGTCGCACCGGATTTTGGTGATGTCTTCAACCTCAATCGTGCCGAGCCCGCCGGTCAAATTACAGGTCATCTGATTCACGAAAATATAGGGGACGTCGTAATCGTCTAGATGTCTGGCATAATTTTCGCATAGACACTGCTGGAATAGCCCGGCATATAGTAGGCGCTGTAGTAGTCGAGGCCGTCGCCCTTGAAGGTGGAAAGCGTCACCTCGGTGACGGTATAGGGGGACTCATTGCTACCGGGCGCGTGGATCACATAAGTGGGGGTGCCGCCGCTGACTGCCGAGACAACGCCGCCGTGTCCAAAGAAGGAGCCGCCAACCGAGTTGAGCGCCCGATAGACGGCATGCCCCTTGGCGGCGGCAAGCGACGGCAGGCAGGTCGCCATGAGCAAAAGGGCGCAAAGCAGCAGCGTGAAGAGCAACCGAGATCTTTTCACAAAAGAACACTCCTTTCAAATCAGTTGGCAGTTTGGCGTGGGAGAGAAGCCGGTTTGCCCCAATTGCCCTCCTTGGTGGCAAGCTCGTCCAGATCGGAACACCACCCTTCTGTCTGGCACAGCTCCAACGCCTGGCTTGCCTGGCGAGCCTGCTCGGTGAGGGGGCCTTTTTTCATGGTCAACTCTTCCAGCGTGTCGATATAATAAATCAGCGGATCCGATTCCACACAGCGCAGCGCCAAAGCGACCGTTTCGGGGTCTGCGGAGCGCAGCATGTCGTCAACCTCGGGATACAGGTAAAGCGAGATGTCAAAGGCGTACTCCTCAAAGCTCCGGGGCAGCAGGGCTTCGTTTTGCGCGAGATAGGAAATCAGGCCGGGGGTGTGTGTTTTGCCCATAATGATAGCGGCTTCAGAGATCAAGAGGCTTTTTGTGCCGTTGGAGTATTTTCCGGGCTTGTCATCGTATCGCAGGAAATTGTCCAGCAGATCCATGACAAACTGAGGGGCGTCTGCATAGTGGGTGCGCTGATGTGTTGGATCTTGGGGCAGATCTTTCGTGCTGGCAAGGCTAAGCCCGATGAACATGCCGTGCACGGTATCATCGTCATACCGGTCGAAATGCTCCAAGGCGTCGTAGAGCAGGTCTTTTATACCGACGGGGTCTGTCATTGCCAGATAGCGCATGGCATACCCTTTGGACCTTGGGAGATTTTGTTTGCTGTTGAAAATCGACAAAAGCAGCTCCTTGTCCTCATCCGTGTTGCGCCAGTTGATATCGATGATCAAAAGAACTGTGAGCTGATCCTTGTCAGCGTCGGGCAAAGCGTCCGTGACAAGAATGTCGCGCAGCACGCGCTCATAGGCGGGCTCCACCTGAAAGCCATTTTCCAGCGTCATGGTGCTGTGCCCGTAGATGCCAAGCTCTAAAATGATCTGACGAAAAGCCATGGGCAGATCGGGATTTGTGAGAATGGAGCCCATGAGCGAGGGCGTCACGTTGGGGGCCAGCCGCTCCATGGCGATGGGGGCGAACAGGGAGTATTCGGTCACAGCGCCGATCTCCTCCAGATAGTCGGCGGCCTCGGCCATGAGCGCCATCAGCTGCTTGTCGCTCAGGGCATTGAGCGTCTTTTCAAAGTCCACATCGTCGCCGGCCAGCTCTTTTTTGAAAAGCTCCATGTTTTTGCGCAGCGCCACCGTCTCGGGGTCGGGCGGCGTCAGCGCGCGATAGGCTGCAAAGGCAAGCGTTGATAAAAGCAGTGCAGCCACAAGCATGAGAAAAAAAGGTCTCTTTTTTTCATGGAGAAATGCCTCCTCTTATTGCGTTTTTTCAGTGACAACTGACAAATAAATCATATCAAATCACGCCTTTTTTCAATGAAAGATAACAGAATTTTCGAATTTTTTCAAGCACAAAAATAAATTATTTTATTATTTTCAAAAACGGGTTCTGTTTTTGCGAAAGACAATAAAAATTCAAGGAAATCAGCATAAAAAGCGTGATGGGTAACCGAAAAAGGGACAAAGAAGGGAGCCCACAAGAGGCATTCAGCAAAACGCAAGTCCCTCAAAAAAAGCAGCCGCCTGCACGTTCTTTCGTGCAGGCGGCTGAAAGAGAAGGCAAAACGTGCAAAGGTCAAAAGACACGTTTTCGCAATGGAACTTTAGAGCGCTTTAGAACGTGGGCACCACGGCGCCGTCGTAGGTGTCGTTGATGTAGGTGCGCACGGCCTCGCTGTGCAGGGAATCGAGCAGGTCGGCGATGGCCTTGTTTTGCTCATTGCCCTCCTTGACGCACAGGATGTTGGCATAGGTGGTGGCGGCGATGGAATCCTTGTCCTCGATGGCCAGCGCGTCGGAGGCGTGCAGGCCGGCCTGAATTGCATAGTTGCCGTTGATCACGCCGATGTCGACATCGGGCAGCGAGAGGGCGATCTGGGCGGCCTCGAGCTCTTCAATGACATAGTTGTGGGGGTTTTCCGCGATGTTGAGCACGGTGGCCGAGAGGCCGACGTTTTCTTCGAGCTTAATCAGGCCGTTGGCTTCGAGCAGCAGCAGGGCGCGGGCCTCGTTGGTGCCGTCGTTGGGCACGGCGATGGTGGCGCCGTCGGGCAGACTTGCGAGGTCGGCGGTTTTGCCGGCGTAGATGCCGATGGGCTCATAGTGGACGGTGCCCACCGTGACAATATGGGTGTTGTGGTCGACGTTGAATTCGTCGAGATAGGGCTGATGCTGGAAGTAGTTGGCGTCGAGATCGCCGCTGTCCAGCGCAAGGTTGGGCTGCACATAGTCGGTGTACTCGATGATGTCAAGGGTATACCCCTTGGCCTCAAAGTCGGCGCGGGCGGCTTCGAGGATTTCCGCGTGGGGCGTGATGGAGGCGCCGACCTTGACGGTCACGGGGGCGACGGGCTCGCCGTCTCCTTCGCCTTCGCCGTCGGGGGTGGAATCGTCTTTGGTGCAGGCGGTGAGGGCGATGGCCGCCACCAGGAGCAGGGCGAGCAGAAGCGACAGTTTCTTTTTCATGGTTGAAATCTCCTTTGCTATTGTTGCTTATTTTGGCGTCTATCTGAAAGAGGCTCCAAGCCCCGGGGAAACGCTATCGGATGCGCTTGTCGACCTTGCGGGAGGCCTTCTCCCCCAGCGTCTGAAAGAGCTGGACGATGAGGCTCAAAAAGATCACCATAACCCACAGAATGTCGACCTTTTTGCGGTAGTAACCATAGTTGATGGCAATGGCGCCAAGGCCGCCGCCGCCCACGATGCCGGCCATGGCCGAGTAGCCCAGGATGGTGGTTGTCGCGATGGCGGCGCCCATGAGAAGAGAGGGCTTTGCCTCGGGCAGCAGCACCTTGCACACGATTTGCAGGGTGGATGCGCCCATGGATTGCGCCGCCTCGATCACGCCGGCGTCGACCTCCTTGACAGAGCTCTCGACCATGCGCGCCACAAAGGGAAATGCGGCGATGACAAGCGGCGGGATGGTGGCGGTGGAGCCGATGGAGGTGCCCACGATAAAGCGCGTGGTGGGCATGAGCGCCATGAGCAGGATGAGAAAGGGCACCGAGCGCAGCAGGTTGATGAAGGTGCCCAGCACCTTGTTCAGCGTTGGCATGGGGTGGATGCCGTCGGGGTCGGAGATGACAAGCAGCAGGCCCAGCGGCAGTCCGATGAGATAGGCGAAAGCGGTGGAGAACAGCGTCATGTAAAAGGTCTCAAGGGTGCCTTCTCCGATGAGCATGAGCATTTTAGTCGAGAACATCAGCACTCTCCTCCTGATACGAAACGCCCTGCTGTTTCAAATAGAGCAGCATGCGCGAAATGGCCGAGGGGTTGTCGGGGAGCTGCAACACGAGCTGCCCAAAGGTCTTGCCGTCGATGATCTGCGTGTTGGCCGAGAGGATGTTGACGGGCGCCCCGCAGTCGAGCACCATATTGGCCACAATGGGGGCGTCGGTCTTGCTGCCGTCGAAGGAGAGCCGCAGGCGGCGTCCCTGTCCAAAAGTCTCCTGCCCTGTGTCGCTTGGGTAGATCAGCCGGCGCGCCGCCTCGCTCTTGGGATTCAAGAAGATCTCCTCCACGTCGCCGAGCTCCTGCACCCGGGCGTCGGCCAAAATTGCCACGCGGTGGCAGACCTCCTGAATAACGCGCATCTCATGGGTGATGAGCACCACCGTGAGTCCGAAATCGCGGTTGATGTCGCGCAGCAGGGCGAGGATGGACTGCGTGGTGGCGGGGTCGAGAGCGGAGGTGGCCTCGTCACACAGCAGAACTTTTGGGTTGGTGGCAAGAGCTCTTGCAATGGCCACGCGCTGCTTCTGCCCACCCGAGAGCTGCGTGGGGTAGGCGCCGGCGCGGTCGGCCAGGCCCACCACTTCGAGCAGCTCCATCGCCCGGCTGCGCGCCTGCGCCGTGGGTGTGCCGATCAGCTCGAGAGGGAAGCAGACGTTTTGCAGCGCCGTTCTCTGCATGAGCAGGTTGAACGACTGAAAGATCATGCCGATCTGCTGCCGTTCGCTGCGCAGCGCCTTGGCGTCGAGGGTGGTGAGTTCAACGCCGTCGATGAAGATCTGCCCCTCGGTGGGGCGTTCCAGCAGATTGATGCAGCGCACCAGCGTGGATTTGCCGGCTCCCGACAGGCCGATGATGCCAAAGATCTCGCCGCGCCGGATGGAGAGGTCGACATTTTGCAGCGCAGTGACCTCGCCGCCCGTGCCGGAGAAGATCTTTGTGAGGTTTTTGAGTTCAATGAGAGGCGTTTGCTCCATGGGATAACCAACCTTCCTTTGTGTGTCGATACGGACAAGGGCGCAAAAAAACTCCCGTCTCCTGCATCGACATGATGCAAGGACGAGAGCATGACTGCTTCGTGTTACCACCTTGCTTCGCACAGACCTCACGGCCTGTGCCTTGACAGGTACGGAAAAAGCGCGACCTCTAAAGATCGTTTTTCGATACCCTGACGCGATGACGGGCGCACCCGTCGCAACCTGTGCAAACCATCTGGTGGTTTACAGTCGGCGCGCAGCTCCAAGACCATGTTCAGCAAACTCTTGCGCACCCCTTCGCACCGACCGGGGCTCTCTGTGCCGCGCCTTTTTGCCTACTCTTCTCTTCATTGCCTTTGTGTGGATATGAACTTGTGATCTGTCTGTGACACCGCTGTCTGCGGCGAATGAAGCAAGTTTACCGTAGCTTGCCCGTTTTGTCAACAGGGTGTGACAAAGTTTGTGCAACAAGACAGA
>CABRXB010000096.1 GCA_902474785.1 uncultured Eubacteriales bacterium
TTGACTTTTTGAACATGTCCTTTGACGAACTGCTGGCACTGCTCTTGCAGGTCATGCCAAAGCTCAAAGGGCAGATTATCAAAAGCAAAGTGGCGCTCGATCAAACGCTTGCGGACTGGGTGCTACCCCTTCTGCCCCAAGATCGGCGGTTGCTCTGGACTGCGCCCTCGATGTACGGAAACCCCGAAAAGCAGACGGTGGGCGGCGCGGCAGTCTCCTTTTTGCTGCGGCCCTGCGCGCTGATGGGCCATATCGTCTTCGGCAAAAGAGAGGGCGCATTTCCCACCTTCACCGATGCCCAAAGCTGGTTGAACCAGCCCGCTTCTCCACGGGCGGACTGTGAAAAGCAATTGGTTCGAAACTATCTGCACTGCTATGGCCCCGCATCTGTAGGCAGTTTTGCAAGCTGGCTTGGATGCTCTTTCGCGCAGGCCAAGCGCCTGTGGCATGGCGTGGAGGACGAGATGGAATCTGTCTGTTTTGATGGAAAAGAGCGGTTTTTCCTGTCCGTCGACAAAAAGGCGCTGCTCTGCCCGCCTGAACCCAGGCGAACGCTCCACCTGCTCGGGGGTCACGACCCCTACCTGGGCCTTGGGGATCGCGATGTGATCTTAGCGGACAAGGGGTGGCAAAAAAAGCTCTGGCAAACCGTCTCAAATCCCGGCGCCGTGCTGTGGATGGGTGAAATTGTCGGCATGTGGAAGCCGAAGAAAAAGGGAGCCAAGCTGGAAATTGAAGTGACGCTTCGTCCCGGCGCTGCGGCGCCAGAACAGGGGCTTGCAGAGCTCGCCGAGCGGTATGCCCTGTTTACCAAAGCAACTCTTGAAAAGCTTGTCTTTTTGCCATGACCATTGTGTCAACCGTGCTCAAACATGCAGCGCTCGTTTGAGGTTCACTTTCCCCTGGCTGTTGTGATGACCCGCTCATCTTTCCCGTCGGCGCACTCCCCCACTTTGCTGAGGCTGGCAGCTCAAAGAAAAAGGGCTTTTTTTGAGCTGATATTGGCAAGGACAAAAGTTCCTTTCCGTAAGGCCAGCATTTATAACGACGCCTTTGCGTCTTCCGCCACCGGCAACGCTTCACAGCGCCGCACATGCTTTCCGGGTGAACTCGCAATGCCTTTCAGCAGGCTGTGCCTTGTAAGGGTGCAACTTTTTTGCCACTTTCAAAAGACATCCATTTGCATCCCCCTTTGATCCAGCCGCCCAACCGAACGGGCCTTTAAGAGGCGCTTTACCCATATCATTTACACCAGCGCGGCGTGTTCTGCGATCAGCGCCTCCCAAGACAGACGATCTGGCGTACGATGGCTACAGCAGTGACTTTCGGCAAACCCATCTTGTTTCTCTTCCCCCGCCACAAAGGGCAGAGGGGACGTTCTTCAAGGCGGCCTGAGCAGCGGTGCCCCCCACTTTTTTCTGCAACCGGCAAGGCCTTGTTCTGAAAAGCTGGATCGCAAGAGCAAAGGGTTTGTTTTTCGTTTGTAAGATTACGCCGATTGGTTTGCGATTTGTTTTTTGCATCAGCAAGAGCAACGGGCGTCGGCATCGGCAACGGCAAGCGCCCCTTCTCTCTTGTCGCCACCTGGGGGCTGGCTGCTCTGCCCTATGTCTGCTCCGGGAGAATTTTCAAAACGTTTTCGCCGCCGTTTTCAGTGAATGCCATTTCTGCGGCGCTAGATCTTACAACGTTCCACAACTCCAAAGGCCCCAACGCAAAAAGACGCCGCAAGGCGCCTTTTTTATAACGGTTTCTCCGCAGCGTTTTTCAAACCGTCCTTCTCCCGCGCAAACGGCGGGGCACTTTTCGGCCGCCACCGACCGTGAGCTCCACCAGATGCAACAGCTTATCGAGAAAGGGCAGCATCCAAATGGTGTTGGTCAAATTGAAAATCGTGTGAAACAAAGAGATGCCGCTTCTTCCAATGGGAGCGCCCCAAAAAGGAATGCCGATGGTGGCTTCCACCGCATAGATCACAAGCGTAAAGGCCACTGTTCCAAATAAGTTGAAGTAAAAATGCACCATGGCGGCGCGGCGGGCATTGAGCCCGGTTCCCACCGAGGCCAGCAGCGCCGTGACGCAGGTGCCGATGTTTTGCCCCATGATGATGGGCACGGCGGTGGAAAAGGGCACCATCCCCGTGGAGGCCAGCGCCTGCAGCAGGCCGACTGACGCCGAAGACGACTGAATGGCCGCCGTCACCAGCGCGCCGGCCAGAATGCCCATGAGCGGAGAGTCAAAGCGCATGAAGAGCGCGCGAAAGCCGGGCAATTTTGACAGCGGCAGCAGCGTTGACTCCATCATGCTCATGCCCAAAAACAGCAGACCAAAGCCGAGCGGCAGCAGGGCTCTGGACCGCGCTCTGGGGGTTTTGGACATCAAATAGGAAAACCCGCCCGCCAGCACCAGAATCGGCGCAAGGCTGGCGGGCTTTAACAGTTCCATCACCCAGCCGCCGCCCGAGAGCTCCGAAAGCGTGAGCAGCCAGGCCGTGGCCGTCGTGCCGATGTTGGCGCCCAAAATCACGCCCGCCGCCTGTTCCAGCCCCAAAACGCCGCCGTTGACAAGCCCCACCGTCATCACCGTGGTGGCAGTGGAAGATTGAATGACGGCCGTGACGCAAAGCCCCAGCAACATGGGTCGCCACCGGCCCCTGGTCAGACGCCCCAGCAAACGCGAAAGCCCCGCGCCGGCGACCTGCTCAAGGCTCTCGCCCAGCAGTGTGATGCCGTAGAGAAACAGGCCCACGCCGCCCGCAAGCGGCAGATAGGTGAGCACACCCACCAAAGTCCTCCTTATCAGCGCGGGACGCCTTGGGGCCTCCCCTCAATCCTGCGGGTCTAGCAGTGCTTTTAACTCATCAATCCTGCAAATCCACGAGATATTTTCCAACCTGGTTCAAAAAAGAGGTCAGCTCTTCGCCCTCTCCCGTGGTCTCCATGAGAATGGGCGCGCTGAGGTCGAGACCAAACAGCCCCATGATCGACTTGGCGTTGATCACGGTGCGCCCCGACGTCAACGTAATTTCAAAACTGCAACCGGAACACTGGTTGACAAAATCCTTCACCTGTGCAATATTGTGTAATCTGATGGTATGGGTTGTCATGTACCTGCTCCATTCCTTTTCTATAGGTGCGACAAGCAGCCGCACAAAGTTTCGGATCTCCTTGACCAAATTATTTTACCAGACCACGCGCGGTTTGACAATGGGTATTGTCAGAAAAACGAAACTGCATTATAATTGGCCATAGAAAAACAGTGAGCAGATGGGGGTTTTGAAAATGACGGTGGCGTTTTTGACCTTGGGCTGTAAGGTCAATCACTATGAGACCGAGGTCATGGCGCAGGCCTTTGAGAAAGCGGGCGACCGCGTCGTTTCCTTTGACGAGACGGCCGACGTGTATGTGGTGAACACCTGCACCGTCACCGCGACGGGAGACAAGAAGTCGCGCCAGGCGCTGCGCGCCGCAAAGCGAAAAAACCCCGCCGCCACCGTGGTGGCGGTGGGTTGCTATGCGCAGATGGCGGCGCAGCAGCTAGACGCCATGCCCGAGATCGACCTGGTGCTGGGCAATCTGCACAAGCCCGAGCTCCCCGCTCTGCTGCGTCGTCACCTCGCCGGGGAGCCGCCCGCCCCCATCGACGACATCGGCCTTGTGCATGAATTTGAGCCCATGGCCGCCGTGCGCAGCGACCGCACCCGCGCCATCATCAAAATTCAGGATGGGTGCAACAATTTTTGCAGCTACTGTATCATCCCCTACGCGCGCGGCCGCATCCGCTCCAAGCCGCCGCAGGACGTTCTGCGGGAATTCGAAACCCTGCTTGCCGAGGGCTACAGGGAAATTGTTTTGACCGGCATCGAAATCGCCTCCTACGGCGACGGCAAGGGAGAAAACTTTACACTGTTGGAGCTGCTTGAAATGCTGTGCGCCGCCATTCCAAAGCTGGGCGGCATGCGGCTTCGTCTCGGATCGCTCGAGCCCCGCATTGTGACCGAGCCCTTTGCCGCATTTCTGGCGGCCCACCCCGTCATCTGCCCCCAGTTTCACCTCTCGCTTCAGTCGGGGTGCGACGAGGTTCTGGCGCGCATGAATCGAAAATACAACACGGCGCGCTACACGCAATCGGTCGAACTGTTGCGCCGGTATCTGCCAAACGTCATGCTGACCACCGACATCGTCGTGGGCTTTCCCGGCGAAACAAAAGAGCAGTTTTTGCAGACGGTGGACTACGTGACGGGCATCCGCTTTCTCAAAGTGCACGCGTTTCCCTATTCCCCTCGCAAGGGCACCCCAGCGGCAACCATGCCAAACCAGATCCCAGGGCCCGAAAAAGCGGCGCGCGTCAAGGCGCTGTGCGCCGCATCCGATGTCGTGCGCGCAGACATTCTTGCCGCTCAGGTTGGCATGCGCTATCTAATGCTCGCAGAGGAGCGCAAAGAGGGGGTTTACAGCGGTTACACTGAGAACTATCTGCCAGTGCGTCTGCCCGCCCCGGAGGGGCTCTCAGGAGAGCTCTTGCCCATCGTTGTAACCGGTGTAAAGGAAGAGCTGCTTACAGCTTCTCTCGACTGCCTTTTGTGACAAAGCCCTGCGGCTTCGAACCTGCCCACGTCCCATTGTATGGCCGATGTGTTTTCAATATGCTCTACCCCAGGGGAGGTGTTTTCTATGCCAAAAAAAGATTCCATGGAACGCCAGCTTGCAGATGCGCTCAAACGCCTTGTTTTGACACAGCCCTTTGAGAAAATCACCATTGCCGACCTCGTTGAAGAGACGGGTGTGGCGCGCTCCACCTTTTACAACCACTTTCAGGACAAATACGATTTGCTCGAGTGGATTTTGCGCACAGAGGTGCTCTCTCCCGTGCGCATTCTCGCCCAAAACGACATGCTGCGCGAGAGCATCGTTCTCTTTTTTGCCAGCATGCAAAAAGAGCAGGCTTTTTACCAGCGCGTATACCGTCTGACCGGACAAAACTCCTTTGAAGAGATGTTGACAAAGGGGATCAAAGACATTCTGTTCGAGCATTTGAGCGCAAAAATCAACCCGACCAGACCCCATGCCTTTTGGGAGACGCCGGAACTTCTCGCCACGTTTTACAGCGGCGCGCTGTACTATGCCTTTTTCGTCTGGATGGAGGTCGGCATGCCCTATTCCCCGCGCGAGATTGGCGACGCCTATGAAACACTGACCACAACATCCATGGAGGAAGTGATTCGCCGCCTGGAATAATCCCCCCGTTCCTGTCTAT
>CABRXB010000097.1 GCA_902474785.1 uncultured Eubacteriales bacterium
AGGCGGAGGGGAAGGCGGCGGCGATATATTTTGTCTCTCCGGCGGGATTTTCAATGCCGACAATGAGCATGTGCTCGGCCATCCAGCCCTCGCGCCGGCCAAGCACCGAGGCGATGCGCAGGGCAAAGCACTTTTTGCCCTGCAACGCGTTGCCGCCATAGCCCGAGTTGATGCTCCAGATGGCGTCCTCCTCGGGGAAATGGAGAATATAGCGGTTTTCGGGCGACAGCGTGCCCTTGGAGTGCAGGCAGCGCACGAAGTCGCCGTTGTCGCCCAGCTCGTCGAGCACGGCCTGTCCCGCGCGGGTCATGATGCACATGGAGAGCGCCACATAGATGGAGTCGGTCAGTTCCACGCCAATGCGTGAAAAGGGCGATCCGATGGGCCCCATGGAGTAGGGGACGACATACATGGTGCGCCCTGTCATACAGCCCTTGTAGAGCGGCAGCACCTTGGCCTTGGCCTGCTCGGGGGTCATGTGGTTGTTGGTGGGGCCTGCCTCGGCGGGGTCTGTGGTGCAGATGAAGGTGCGGTCTTCCACACGCGCCACGTCGGTGGGGTGGGAGCGGTGGTAGTAGCAGCCGGGCAGAAGCTCGGGGTTGAGACGGTGCATCTCACCGGTGGCCACCGCCTTGGTGCGCAGGCGTTCGAGCTGCTCGTCGCTTGCATCAATCCATTCAACCTCGTCGGGGGTCATCAGGGCGCGGCATTCCTCCACCCAGTCGAGCAGCGCGCGATTGTCGGGCAAATTCGCCATCAATACTCTCCTCCTTGTTATGTTGACAGGGGATATTTCCGTTCTGTTGATCTGTCGCATGCTTGTCGCCTCGGGCTTTGACCCGTGCGCCTTTCAACAGACGGTGCAACTATGGATATCTTATAAGACGGCTCCGCCGTCTGGGGAAACAATGTCTTGCAGGATGTCGGTCAGCGCGGCAAACTGCGCGAGCGTCATGCGTTCGGCGCGGATGTCGCGCGGCAGATGCAGGCGCTCCAGCGCGTCTCCCAAAACCGTCTTGGGAATGCCGCCCTGATTGCCCACCGCGTTGACTAGCGTTTTGCGGCGCTGACCAAACCCGAGCTTGATAAGGCGAAACATCGCGGACACATTTTTGCACCGCACGGGCGGCTGCTCACGCAGATCCATGCGCACCACGGCCGACTCCACCTTGGGCATGGGGACAAAATTGGCGGCCGGCACCTTGAAGAGAATGCGCGGCTGACTGTGGTATTCCACCGCCAGCGAGATGGCGCCGCTGTCGGGCGAGCCGGGCGGCGCGCACAGACGTTCGGCCACCTCGCGCTGCACCATGACGGTGACGCGCTTGAGCTGGGGCGGCGCCTGCTCGAGCAGGCGCATGACAATGGGGGTTGTTATATAGTATGGCAAATTTGCCACCACCGCCACGGGTCGGTCGCCAAACCAGCGGGGCAGGAGCGCGGCGAGGTCGAGCTCCATGAAGTCGGCATGGACGATCTCGACGTTTGAAAAGGGCAGCGTCTCCGCCAAAATGGGCAGCAGCGCCGCGTCGATCTCCACCGCCACCACGCGCCCGGCGTGGCGGGCCAGCTCATAGGTCATGCAGCCGATGCCGGGGCCGATCTCAAGCACGCCCCAGCTCTCGTCGATGCCGGCGCCATGCACAATCTGCCATGGAATGCGCGCGTTGACGAGAAAATTCTGCCCCAGCCCCTTGTTGAAGGCAAAGACGTGCCGTCGACGCAGTTCGTTGATGGTTTCCCGCTCGCACAGCGGGTTGGTGATGCGCGCTTCGTAGGCGCTGTAGTCGATGATGCGGTCGTCGGTCACGGAGGGGCTCCTTTCTAACTATCTGAGCGCAGGCAATGCCGGTTGCATTAAAAAGCAAGATGGATTTCAAAGAAAATGGGGCCTGGCACGGCCGGCTTTTTCAAAGGGAATATCTCGATGTGAACTTTATTGTGTGGGACAAGGCCAGAAAAGTTCCCCGGCGCGCGCTTTGACGGCGCGTCTGACGGGGGCCTCTCGCCGCCTTAGCCACGGGCGAAAGGCGGGCGCTTCTAGCGCCTTGGGCATGGCAAAGAGAGCGGATTAGACGACGTTAAAAGTGCGGCAAAGACAGAGGGAAAGCGCCGCTCGCGCGGGGTACGCCCCGGCGCTTTGCGCCAAAGCGCGGCGGCCGGCCGTCTGGCAAGAGGTTTTTGTCAGGGACAGGCGGCGCGCGCCATTTGGCTGGTGCGGTTGCGCCGATTGGCAAGCTCTGCCTTGGGGCGAGGCAATTCAAGTTGCTGCCCGGCAAGCATCCCTGCCGTGACTGGTAAGAGCGTCCGCCGGGGCAACAGGCGCAAATCCAAAGGTTGAACCATGTTGCGTGATTGTCAGGGGCAATTCTGTTTTGCCTGGCTTGGGGCATTCGCTGTTCACGGGCGCTTCTGGAAGCGCGGCGTCTCTGGTTGGCACTCTGGTTGGCAGGCGCAACGCCCAGATGCCGAGCGTCATATCCGCTGAGGCGGTAAACCTGGTTTCGGGGAATTGACAAATGTCCCTTGCGCAATGGCAATCGGGTCGCCCCCTGGCAAACGCAGCTCCCGTCGCCAGGGGCAATTCCCGCGGGTTGCAATCTGGCTCCGTCGCCCATGGCAAGCAGCCGCGCCGCAGGACGGGCAGGGGAACCTCTGCTGAACATATCGCAATCATGCGGACAGGAGGCAGGGATGGTTTGCGTTGCTGCGCGGGCCTCCCAGTCACCCTTCTGATCGGCAGATGGATGGGAAACGCGAGCGCTCCGAGCGCGGCGTCCCTTTTGGGGTTGACAAGCGCCTGCTTGTCCGGTAAGGCCCGGCGCCGCGCCACGGCAAGAGAGGAGGAAAGCATGGCGCAGAGGGCGCGATTTGATCCAGTCGGAAGGGTTTTGATTAGTGGCCGCGCTTGATCTCAAGCAGATACAGCCGCAGCGCGTCGAGCGCCTTGACCGTGGCAAGGTTTCTGTTGTAGGCGCGGTCTCTCGAGCGCAGCATGTCGACCTTGTTTGCGCGCGTGCCCAGCGGCCCGGACAGGCCGACATAGACGGTGCCGACCTCGCCTTCGGGCGTGTCGTCGGGGCCGGCGACGCCCGTGATCGAGAGCGCGACAGAGGCGCCCGAGAGCAGCAGCGCACCCTTTGCCATCTCCGCAGCGGTCTCCAAAGAGACGGCCGTGTGCTCGTCAAGCGTCTTGACCGACACATCGGCCAGCTTGTGCTTGATGCGGTTCGAGTAGGTCACAAGGCCGCACTCGAACACATCGGACGCGCCGGGGATGCTTGTGATGCGTCCGGCGATGAGGCCGCCCGTCATGCTCTCGCAGGTGCAGGCGGTCATGCCCAGCTCTTTCAGCAGCTCGACGACCACCTGCTCCATGGAATCCTGATCCACGGCATAGAGGTCGTCGCCGCACTCGTCGGCAATGGCCTGCACCACCGGCATGGTCATGGCATAGGCCTCCTCCTTGGTCTTGGCCTTGGCTGTGACGCGCAGCATGGTCTCGCCGCCGCCGGCATAGGGGGCGACGGTGGGGTTGGTGGAGTTTTTGAGCAGGTCGTACAGGCGCTCTTCGAGCGCCGATTCGCCGATGTTGACCACGCGGCAGTAGCGCGACACCAAAACCTCGTCCTGCTTGGCGGCCAGCATGGGCGCGACGTATTTGTTCCAGATGTTCTTCATCTCACGGGGAGGCCCCGGCAGCATGATGACGGTGTTTTCCCCCTGTTCGATGGCGCAGGAGGGGGCGGTGCCCCAGTCGTTGGGGATGATGGTGCAGCCAATGGGGAACCAGGCCTGCTGCTCGTTGTTTTTGGTCATCACCTTGCCCCGGCGTTCCCAGCGCGCGCGCAGGTCGGCCAAAATGTCCTCGTGCAGCTCCATGTCAAGGCCCAGCGCGTTTGCCACCGTCTGCTTGGTCAGATCGTCGTAGGTGGGCCCAAGGCCGCCCGTTGTGATGAGCAGGTCGCAGCGCGACAGGGCGGTGTCCACCGCCTGCGCCAGACGTTCGGGGTTGTTGCCCACCACGGTGTGGTGAAAGACGTTGAAGCCCAGCAAAGACAGTTCCTGGGAGAGAAAGGTGGCGTTGGTGTTGGTGATGTTGCCCAGCAGAATTTCAGTGCCCACGCACAGGATTTCGGCGGTCTTGCTCATGTTGATGAAGACTTCCTTTCTGGGGTGATTTTATTGATTCAGTGAGTGAAACCATCGAGCGAGTATATTACAGTTGTTTTGCTTTTTTTGTTTTTTGCCGTGCAGAATTGCCGCAAAGCAAGGGCAGGCTTGTCAGGCCCGCGATTTTGTCGCCGACAAGCAGCCGCGTTTTTGTCGATTCTCTGGTTCGGCTCATGCCGTTATCCAGGGAATCGGCTTGCCCTGCTCCAATATTCCGGGGCCAAAGGGGGTTGTTTCCCCTGTCTCCGGATTGGTGGGCTGGTCGATTTGGAACAGAAAGCCGCGCTCTCCGTATCTGCCTGTTTTTTGCTGATCATAGTGCTCGCTGTCCATGCAGACGTTGACGGCTTTCAGAGCAACCGCCACTTCCCGGCTTCCCTCGAAGAGCTCGTGTTCCCATAAAAAGGTGCATTCGATGTTCAAAAAACACTCTTTGATTCGCGGCGCGTTGACCTTTGCGGCCTTCTCCGCCGTTAAGCCGGAGGCGGTGATTTCGTCTGTTTCAAACTGATTGTTGCCAATCGTTTTGATACAACGGTCGTAAATGTCGTTTGTGGGAAAATTCAGCACACACGCCTTCGTTTCTTTCAGGGACTGATACATATGTCCATTCTTGTCGACCTTTCCCATGATACAGATGAAATGGTCAGGCCCGCTTCCCGAAAAGGTGGACCACGATTGCAGACAGGCGTTTTGCTTGCCGTTGGACTTCCAGCCTGTGACCACAAATACCAGCGAAGGCATGCCGATCACAAAATCATACCACGACAGATTGCCACAGGCCGCCAGGTATTGCTCATTGAATCGTTTTGGTCTGTCGAGAATGGAGACGTCCTTTTTCACAGCAATTCCCCCTTTTATTTCAGTTTGGAACAGAGCGATCGCGTCGACGGGAAGTTGCATTCAAAGGCTCCTTTTCTCTGTCCCATGCTTTTCCTATTGTACCATATTTCTCGCCCGGTTTCCATTTTATCGTCAAGGCGCAACAGCTTGGGCTGAAAAGAAAAAAGTCGGAGAAGCTTCATCGGGGAAGGCGGGTTGTCGGGCCGCTCAATCGGCCGGCGGGCAA
>CABRXB010000098.1 GCA_902474785.1 uncultured Eubacteriales bacterium
GAGGACACGCTCAAACTGGTGCGTGAAATGGAATTTGACTCTCTATTCACCTTTACCTTTTCCCGCCGCAGAGGAACGCGCGCCTACGACATGGCAGGGCAGCTCACAACCGAGCAGAAAAAAGACCGGCTTGGCCGTCTCATGAAAACGCAGCAGGAATTTTCCCTGCGCCGCAACGAGGCGCTTTTGGGACGTACCCTCAAACTGCTCATCGAGGCGCCGGGCAAAGAGCAAAGCGGTCTTCTCGCAGGCAGAACCGAGGGCGGCAAGCTGTGCTACGTCCCAGGGCCCATTTCCCTGATCGGGCAGTTTGTGAACGCACGCGTCACGCAGGCAAAAACCTTTGTTCTTTACGGAGAGCTTGTCTGACAAAAAGAATTCATAAAATTCTAAATAAATCAAATTAAGGAAGGAACTAAAACATGAGTACGTTAAACGCAAAACTGGAAGCTCTGGGCGAGGCCATTGTCGCCGATCCCCGCCGCGTGGCATGGCTTGCCGCAAAAGAAGCGCAGGAGGCCGACGAGTCGCTCCAGGCGAAGCTTGCCGACTTCAACGCCGTGCGAGACGAGCTGATGACCGCCAACATGGAAGAACCCACCAATGAAGAGAAGCTCTCAGGCCTTGGCGCCAAGATGAAGGAGATCTACGAGGAGATCATGCAAAATCCCAAGATGGTCACCTTTATGGAGGCGCAGCAGGAGCTGTCCGACATGGTGCAGGAGATCAACAACCGCATTCAGTTCTTCATCACCGGACAGGAGCCCGCGGCCTGCGACGGCAATTGCGCCTCCTGCGGCGGAAGCTGCGGCTTCTAAATCGCTCATTGAATTTGGCACATTTGCCCAAACAGGGCTGCAACGAAAGGGTCGTTGCAGCCCTGTTTGGAATCATTGTTTTCAAGCAGACAGGGAAAACGCCACTTTTTGTCATATCTTCTGCAACGAGCGCGAGGGAGGTTCTACTACCATGAAACTCACCCCCATGATGCAGCAATATCTTGACCTCAAACAGAAAAACCCCGACTACCTGCTCATGTTTCGCCTGGGCGACTTTTACGAGTTCTTCTTTGACGACGCGCGTCTTGCCTCCTCCGAACTGGAACTGACGCTGACCGGCCGCGACTGCGGCCAGGAGGAGCGCGCCCCCATGTGCGGCGTGCCCTACCACAGTGTGGACGGCTACATCCAGCGCCTCGTGCAAAAGGGCTACAAAGTTGCCATCTGTGAGCAACTGGAGGACCCCGCCGCTGCCAAGGGTCTTGTCAAACGCGGCATCGTTCGGGTGGTCACGCCCGGCACCATCACCGACGAGGCCATGCTTGAGGGCAGCAAAAACAACTTTCTGGCTGCGCTCTACCCCTGCGGCGGTGAAATCGCCCTTTCTGTAACCGACGCCTCCACGGGAGAGATCTATGTCACGCTGCTCTCAGGGGGCGACGCGCTGGTGCGCGCCAAGGGCGAGCTCGCCAAATATGCCCCGGCCGAACTGCTCACAGCGCAAGACGAGCAGCAGGAGCCCGCTCTCGTGGAGTTTGCGCGCGGCGTGCTTGGCACCGTGATCACGCCCATGTCGGGCAGCGCCGAGACCTTCGCCGCCACCGCGCGTCTGCGCTTTGGGGCCGACTGCTTCATCAAGCAGGGCGTGGCCGACAACGACGCGCTTTGGAGCGCCGTTGGCCTGGTTTTGCGTTACTTAACCGAAACCCAGCGCAGCTCCGAGATCCACTTGGGCGAGCTGCGCTACCGTCCGCCCGGTAGTTTTTTGGGGCTCGACGCAGCCACGCGCCGCAATCTCGAGCTCACCTCCACCATTCGCGGGGGGAAGAGCCGAAAGGGATCGCTGCTCGGCGTGCTCGACAGGACCAAGAGCGCCATGGGCGGCCGCCTGCTGCGCTCCTGGATGGAGCAGCCCTTGCGCGATACCATCTCCATCGAGTCAAGGCTTGACGCGGTGGATGCTCTGGTGTCAAACCCCTCTTTGAGAGAGCAGCTTCAAGACGCTTTGCGCGAGCTCTCCGATCTGCAGCGTTTGATGACGCGGGTGTTTTACCTGAACGCCAACGCCAGAGAGCTGCGCGCCATCGGCGCATCGCTTGCCCTTGTGCCCAGCGTGAAGCTGGCGCTCGGCGCAAGCGGAAGTCCCGCTTTGCGCGAGTTTGAACAGGACATGCCCGAAATGCCGGACCTGGTGGAACTGCTGGAGCGCGCATTGAGCGCGGGAGATCTGCCCATCACCATCCGCGAGGGCGGCATCATTGCAGACGGCTACTCCTCCGAGATCGACCGTATTCGCAACCTTGTTCGCAACAGCAAGCAGACCATGGCCGACATCGAGGCCAGGGAGCGCGAACAGACCGGCATCAAAAACCTCAAAATTGCCTACAACAAGGTGTTCGGTTACTACCTGGAGGTCACAAGGTCCTACTATGATCTGGTTCCTCCCCACTACATCAGAAAACAGACGCTTGCAAACGCCGAGCGTTTTATCACTCAGGAGCTCAAGGAGCTCGAGGCCGAACTTCTGACGGCCGACGAGCGCCTGTCCTCCCTGGAATACGAGGCCTTTTGCGCCCTGCGCGACCATGTGTCGGCCTCCTCCTCCCGCATTTTGAAAACCGCCTCGGCCCTCGCCACGCTCGATGCGCTTTGCTCGCTGGCGCAGGTGGCGCAGGAGTTCGGCTATTGCCGCCCTGTCGTCAACAGCGCAGACGCCATCGTCATCAAGGAGGGCCGCCACCCCGTTGTCGAGCAAATGCTAAAGGACGCCCGCTTTGTGCCCAACGACACAACGCTCGACTGCAGCGACAACCGCCTCGCCATCATCACCGGCCCCAACATGGCCGGCAAATCAACCTATATGCGGCAGGTGGCCCTCATCGTGCTCATGGCGCAGATGGGCAGCTTCGTGCCGGCGGACGAGGCCACGATCGGCATTGTGGATCAGATCTTCACCCGTGTGGGCGCGTCGGACGACCTGGCCGCCGGCCAGTCGACCTTTTTGGTCGAGATGAGCGAAACCGCCAGCATTCTCAAAAACGCCACGTCGCGCAGCCTGCTCATTTTCGATGAGATCGGGCGCGGCACCTCGACCTTTGACGGGATGAGCATCGCCCGCGCTGTCATTGAATATGTGGCCGACGCGCGTGTGCTGGGCGCCAAGACGCTCTTTGCCACCCACTATCACGAGCTCACCGCCCTGGAGCAGACGCTCGAGGGGGTGCGCAACTACTGTGTGGCCGTCAAAAAGCGCGGCGACGACATCATCTTTTTGCGACGTATCATCCGCGGCGGGGCGGACGACAGCTATGGCATCGAAGTGGCAAAGCTGGCCGGCGTCCCGCAGCCCGTCATCGACAAGGCAAAGCAGGTGCTCAAAGGACTTGAGGCCGGCAGCGCCGCGCCTTCGCCCAACCCCAGGGAAAGCGAGTTGCCACAGGCGCCGCCGCCCGCCTCCTCCCTCGTGATGAAGGCGCTCTCAAGCATCGACGTCACTACCCTGACGCCCATTGAGGCCATCAACAAACTCTATGAGCTCAAGACCCTTTCGCAATCAGAAACCTGACCATAGACTACAAAGCTCTGCTCTTCGTTTGGAAAATGAGCTTGGCGCCGTCAGGAAAAAGGCGATTGCTTGGAGGCGCCTATATGCTTTCAAATTTATGGCGCGGGATTGCCGCACATCTTGCCTCCCATCGGCCTTCTGACCCTCTCTTCCTTTGAGCAGGCTTTTCGAAGTCGTTGCAACCTGTTGTCCCTCCCTTCGAAAGTGGCTGTATTCTCTTGCTTTTTGATCTCAGGTCTTGGTGGCGATCCGTCGGGACTTTTTGCTCCCCTTGCCTTTTTCTGCCGCTTCTTTTGAAGAGGGAACCCGCCTTGCTTTTGTCCCCGCTTTCTTCCCTTTTGTTGGCCTCTTGTCAGCTTTTATCGTATGCTTGCGGCGCCTTTCTTCAACCATGTTATTTGTTCCTTTGTTTATCCCATCGGCACAGCTTCGATGGAGGAAATTGTCGATACACTTTCTTGAAAGGAGTATGCCATGGAGCGCATTCAAACCCTGTCGCCACAGGTGGCCAATCTCATCGCCGCCGGAGAAGTGGTCGAACGGCCGGCTTCCATTGTCAAGGAGCTGCTGGAAAACTCCATCGACGCCGGCGCCACCCGCGTGACGGTGGAGGTGGAGAGCGGCGGCGTCAAGCTGCTGCGCGTCATCGACAACGGCTGCGGCATGTCCCCGCGCGACGCGGTGGCCTGCTTTGGACGCCACGCGACCTCCAAGGTGCGCGAGGCGGCCGATCTTGCGTCAGTCTGCACGCTCGGCTTTCGCGGCGAGGCGCTGGCCTCGGTTGCCGCCGTCTCTAAAGTGACGCTGCGCACCCGCGAGCCGGACAGCGACGAGGGGTTTGAAGTGGTGATCGAGGGCGGAAAACTGCTCTCCACCTCTCCTTGCGGCTGCCCTGTGGGCACCGAAATCACCGTGCGCGATCTCTTTTTCAACACGCCTGCGCGCAAGAAATTTCTCAAAAAGGACAGCACCGAGACCGCCGTCATCAGCGGCCTTTTGGAAAAACTCGCCCTCTCGCGTCCCGCTCTTGCCCTCTCTTATCAAAAGGACGGGCGCGACAGCCTGCGCACATCCGGCACGGGCGATCTGCCAAAGGCGGTGAGCGCCGTCTTCGGCGAAGCCCTCGCAAGAGAGATGTTGCCCGTTTCGCTGCTCCAAAGCGGCATCCATGTGCACGGCCTGTGCGGCACCCCCGAGGTCGCGCGCCCCGGCCGTCAACAGCAGATCTTTTTCGTGGCCGGGCGCTATGTGCGTTCCCGCGTGCTTCAAATCTCCCTGGAAGAAGCCTACCACGGCAGTCTGCCGGGCGGCCGTTACCCCATTTGCGTCTTGTTTGTGGATGTGCACCCCAGCAGAGTCGACGCCAATGTACACCCCCAGAAGATGGAGGTCAAGTTTGCCGACGAACGCGCCGTGTACGACTGTGTGCTGGCCGCCGTCTCCCAGGCGCTCGGGCAGCCCAGACACCCACCCGCCGTGCGCCTGCCTGGAGCGCCCAAAGAGGGGCCCCGCCTGTCGTCCCCCGCCCCTGTGCATCCGTTTCTTTCCGGGATCGGCGAAAAGCCTGCGCAAAGCCCTTCTCTCACCGCTGGCCCAGGGCTTGCCCAATCCCTCACGCTTGCCACATCGCTGCGGCGGCGCGGCAGCGTCGACATCGAG
>CABRXB010000099.1 GCA_902474785.1 uncultured Eubacteriales bacterium
GGACAAGCAGTTGCTCTTTGTGGGAGACCACATCCTGGGCAAGATCACGCCCAACATCACCTACTGGAACGATGATTTCGACGCCCTTGGCGTCTATCTTGCCAATCTACGTAAGGTGCGCGCGATGGACGTGCAGCACATGTATGGCGCGCATCGCTTCAATGTGGAGAGCCATGTGGAGCGCGTGGACCAGCTGCTGGCGCACCATGATCGCCGCCTTGAAGAGGTCAGGGGCGTGCTGCGCGCGGGCAAACAGACGGCCTTCGAGGTGGCGGCCGGAATGCACTGGGATTTTGGCGGCGGCGACTTTTTGAATTTCCCGCTCACGCAGCAGTGGTTTGCGGCGGGCGAGGCGCTCTCCCATCTGGAATACCTGCGCCACAACGGGCAGGCGGTGCGCGCCAAAAAGGGGCCGCTGCTGCTCTACCGTTTGGCATAGGAATCTTGCGCCGGATGATGGCCCGTGGTATACTGAAAAAAGATGAAACAAACCCTTGCCGCCCGGATGCCGCGTTAAAACCACGCGCGCTGAAAGGCAAAGGAGGAACCTGTGGGACAAGAGGACAAAGGCTATCTGCTAGAGGGAATTGAGCCGCGCGCCGCACTCTCCTTTTTTGAGGACGTCACGCGCATTCCGCGCGGCTCGACCAACGAAAAGGAAATTTGCGACTATCTGATGGCGTTCGCCGCTGCGCGCGGCCTTGAGGCGGTGTGCGACGCCTGGTGGAATGTCTGCATCAAAAAGCCGGGCCAGGGCCGCAACGCCGCGGCAGCACCCGTGGCGCTGCAGGGGCACACCGACATGGTCTGTGAGAAAAACAGCGGCGTGGAGCATGATTTTCTAAGAGATCCCATCCCCTATTACCGCGATGGGGACTGGGTTCGTGCGCGCGGCACCACACTGGGGGCCGACAACGGCGTGGCGGTGGCCATGATGCTGGGCATTTTGGACGATCAGACAACGCCCCACCCGCCGCTCGAGTGTCTCTTCACCTCGCAGGAGGAGCTCGGACTCGACGGGGCGCGCCATGTTCCGGCCGAATGGGTCAAAGCGCGCCGCCTGATCAATCTCGACGCGGGGCCGGAGGGCACGGCCATTGTGGGGTCGGCGGGCGGCATCTTGACCACGCTGCGCCTGCCCTGTCAGATGGAGCCCTGTGAACAAAAGGCGCTTCGCATCGGCGTCACGGGGCTGACGGGCGGGCATTCGGGCAGCGACATTGCGCAGGACCGCGCCAACGCCAACAAGCTGCTCGCCCATCTTCTGTGCGCCGCACGCGAGACGACGGCGCTACGTCTCGTGGAGATCTCGGGCGGCAGCAAGGACAACGCCATCCCGCGCGAGGCGTTTGCCACAATTGCCGTGCACGACGTTGCAGCCGCGCAAGAAGCGAGCAGCGCGCTGTTTGACGAACTGCGGGCGGACTATGCCGCGACAGACCCCCTGATGACGCTGGTTTTGGAACCCTGTCAGGCGACTTGTTGCATGGATGAGACGGCGACGAACGCGCTGCTCGACCTGCTGACGCTGCTTCCAAACGGCGTGCAGCGATGGGACAAGGCGCTTGACTGCACGCTGGCCAGCGAGAATCTCGGTGTGGTCGCCACGCGAGAGGGCGAGGTGTTCGATCCGCTCCGCGTCTGACAGCGCGCAGCGCGAGCTTGTCGCCCGCAATCAGCTGCTTGCCAAAACATTTGGCGCCGCGTTTGATCTGTCAAACGAATACCCGAGCTGGCCCTATCAGGAAAACGCGCCGCTGCGCGAACTTTGCGCGCAGCTCTACAGGGAGCAGACGGGCAAGACCCTTGTGTGCAAAACGACGCACGGCGGACTTGAGTGCGGCCTGTTTCTCGCCAAGTGGCCCGATCTGGACATTTTGGCCATCGGCTGCGACAGCGTGGCGCACCACAGTCCCGACGAGGCGCTGAATCTGCCCTCTTTTGAGCGAGTTTACGAATTTGTCAAGCTGCTTCTCTGCAAGCTGCAGTGAGCATTCATACAGGCGCCGGCCTGTGTCCTCTTGCAAACCATGCGAGACTGTTAAAATCGGAAAGGAAGCGCGAATTATGAAATTGACCTTTTACGGAGCGGCCAAGACCGTCACCGGAAGCTGTCACTGCCTGGAGGCGTGTGGAAAGCGCATTCTCATCGACTGCGGCCTGCTGCAGGGACGAGACGAGGTGGACAACGAAGAGCTTGGTTTTCACCCCGGCGAGATCGACCATGTGATTGTCACCCACGCCCACATCGACCACTCGGGCCGCCTGCCGCTGCTTGTCAAGCGCGGCTATTTGGGCAGCATCGTGGCCACCCGTCTGACAGGGGAGCTGCTTGGCATCATGCTGCGTGACTCGGCCCACATCCAGGAGTCCGACGCCGAATATCAAAACCGCAAGGGCAAGCGCGCCGGCGCCCAGGTGGTCGAGCCGCTTTACACCCTGGCCGACGCCGAGGAGACGCTCACCCGCCTTGAGACCTACGACTACGAGCAAAAGCAGACGCTGTGCGACGGCATTGAATTTCGTTTTATCGACGCCGGGCATCTGCTTGGCTCCTCCATTGTGGAGCTCTGGGTCACGGAGCAGGGCGTCACCAAAAAACTGGTCTTTTCGGGCGACCTCGGCAACACCGACCAGCCCATCATCCGCGATCCTCAGTATGTCAAAAAGGCCGACTATGTGGTCATGGAGTCGACCTATGGCAACCGAAATCACGAGGGCGAAGGGGAGTACACGGAGGATCTGGCCGCCATCATAGACGAGACGCTGCAAAAGGGCGGCAACGTCATCATCCCGGCCTTTGCTGTGGGACGCACGCAGGAGCTGCTCTATTTCATCCGTGAGATCAAGGAGAGAAACCTGGTCAAGAGCATCCCCGATTTTCAGGTCTGCGTCGACAGTCCTCTGGCGCGGCTCGCCACCACCATCTTCTCTGGCGACCTCACAGGCTATATCGACGAGGAGGCCAAGGTGCTGGTGCGCGACGGCGTTTCCATGCTGACCTTTGACAACCTGCTGCTCACCGAGACGGTGGAGGAGTCCAAGATGCTCAACATGGACAAAAGCCCCAAGGTCATCATCTCGGCCAGCGGCATGTGCGATGCCGGTCGAATCCGCCATCACCTCAAGCACAACCTGTGGCGGCCCGAGTGCACCGTGGTCTTTGTCGGCTTTCAGGCCGAGGGCAGCTTTGGACGCCACCTGTTAAACGGCGCCGAAAAGGTCAAGATGTTTGGCGAAGAGATCGCAGTCAAGGCCAAGATTGTCAACTTTCAGGGCCTTTCGTCGCACGCCGGCCACGATGCGCTTGTGGAGTGGATCGACCACTTTGAGCCAAAGCCCGCGCAGGTGTTCGTGGTGCACGGCGAGGCTGAAATCACCGAGCAGTTTGCCGCCGAGCTGCGGGATACGGGCATTTTGGCCCACTCTGTCAACTACCATGAGGAGTATGATCTGCTGGAAAACCGCGTGCTTGTGGAGGGGACGCTGCCTCCCGCCAAGAAGAGCGAAGACGCTTCCATGCGATCTTCTACCGCCTACCCCGAGTTGCTTGACATTGGCAACAAGGTGCTTGCGGCGATCAAGGCCAACCGTCAGGGCGCCAACAAGAATCTGCGCGCGATGACCGATCAGCTCAAAACGCTGCTCGAACAGTGGGAGAAGTAATGCGCATCATCCGGCATGAAACGCTTCGAGCGCCTCCTTTGAAATCAGTGGCAGGTGAGATGGGAAAAAGACCCAGGCAAAAGAGCGTTGGCGTTGCAGACCTGTGGCGCCCTGACCCATCGAAATCTCTTTTGCGGTTGCTGGCGGGGTCTTGGATTCTGGCTGCTTGATATCTGCGCCTAGGTTGCAGGCAAAAAGGGCGGTAATCCTTTTTGGTTTACCGCGCTTTTTTGTGTTGCCAGAGCAAAAGGATTCAACTTTGCCAAAACAATGGGGTTTTTCCTCGTTGCAGCCCTGCAAAATGGGCTCTGGCCCGCCCTTTGGGGCCAGAAAACAGAAAAAAAGGACAACACAGGAGGACACTCTGCCATGTGGTTTTGGTATTCACTCATTGCTATTTTATTTTGGAGCGGATCGGATCTGTTTTCCAAAATGGGCTCCGCTTCTGACGACGTCTACAGCCATTGGAAAATGGTCATGGCGGTGGGCGGCGTCATGGGCATTCATGCCGTTGTGCTGATTTTGGGCGGCGTCGATTTTTCGCTTGGCGACATAGTCACCTACCTGCCGGCCTCGGCGCTCTACATCCTCTCCATGATTTTGGGCTATGTGGGGCTGCGCTACATCATGCTGTCGGTCTCAACGCCCATCTGCAATTCGTCGGGCGCTGTGGCGGCGCTGCTTTGCTTTTTCTTTTTGGGCGAGCGCATGACGGGGCTTCAGTTTTTCGCCGTCTGCCTCATCACTGGCGGCGTGTTTGCGCTGTCCGTGATCGAAAAAAAGGAGGAGGACGCGCTGCGCGTCGCCGCAGGGGAGATCCCTGACCCGCGTTACACCAAAAGCGTGATCGCCGTGGCCTTTCCCCTTCTCTACTGCGCCATCGACGGCCTTGGCACCTTTGTGGACGGCCTGCTTCTCGACCGCTACATCGAAGAGGCCAGCGCCAACATCGCCTATGAGCTCACCTTTTTGCTCATGGCTCTGTTTGCCTTTGTGTATGTGGTGGTCATCAAGAAGCAGAAGATCACCCTGTCACGGGAAAAGCCCAAGCTCGTCGCCGGCCTGTGTGAGACGGCCGGCCAGCTCGCCTACATCTATGCCATCGGCGACAACATCATCGTCGCAGCGCCCATGATCTCGTCTTACTGCATCGCCTCCTTGCTGTGGGCGCGTATCGTGCTTAAGGAAAAGCTCTCCTTCAAGCAGTATCTCATCATCGCGGTGGCTGCGGTGGGCATCGTCATCATGGGAATGGAATAGGCTGGCGCGGCCTTTGACCTTTGCAAAAATCGCGCGTTCTGTATGGGAGAATAATCCGGGGACATCGCAAATGCGACGCCCCCGGATTTTTGCATGGCAGCGCGGCGGTAGCATGGCAGCGCGGCGGTAGTATGGCAGCGTGGCGGTAGCATGGCAGCGCGGCGGTAGCATGGCAGCGCGGCGGTAGTATGGCAGCGCGGCGGTAGTATGGCAGCGTGGTGGTAGCATGGCAGCGTGGTGGTAGCATGGCAGCGTGGCGGTAGCATGGCAGCGTG
>CABRXB010000100.1 GCA_902474785.1 uncultured Eubacteriales bacterium
AAGCAGCATCTGCGTTTTGTAGATCTCGTCGATGATCGCCTTTTTTCCCGTGATGGAGCCGGCCAGCGCATCGTGGTGTCCGTTGACAAACTTGGTCACGCTGTTGATCGACACATCGGCGCCATGCTCCAAAGGACGGATGAGAAGCGGCGTTGAAAAGGTGTTGTCCACCACCAGGTACAAGTTGTGCTCTTTGGCAAGGCGCGCTACACAGTCGATATCGGTGACGGCGATGAGCGGATTTGAGATCACCTCGGTGTAGATCATCCTGGTGTTTGGCCGAATGGCGGCGCGCGTCTCATGCGCATCTCCCAGGTCGACAAAGGTGTGGGAGATGCCAAAACGCGGCAAAAACTCCTTGAACATCTTGACCGACTCGGTGTAGAGCGTGACGTTGACCACCACATGGTCTCCTGGGTTGAGCAGCGTGAGCAGCGAGGTGGTGATGGCCGAAATGCCGGCTGTCGTCATGAGCGAGGCTTCGCCGCCCTCCAGACAGGTCATGACCTCGGCCAATGCATCGCGATTGGGATTCCTGCTGCGCCCGTAGCCATACACGCCCTTTTCGGGCGCCAAATACGCCTCTTCCAGATCGTCTCTGTAAAAGGCTGTGGTGAGAAAGACGGGAAGCGACTCCGGCTTCATGTCAAGTCCCTGGACCGTACCACCCCTGTAAAGCAGCTCTGTCTCACGGGAAATGCGCGCGCGATCTTTGTTCGCCATGCGAAACCCCTCCTTTTTACTCCTGCCCTGCTTTGCACCGCCCGCTGCAAGGTCAGGATGTTTTTTCCAGTATATCGAATTTGGGCCTGCACAGCAAGCACTTTGCATGCTGCGGGCAGCTTCCCCTTTCTCTGCGCAAATTCTGCCGCTGCGCCGTCCAAAACGGTCTTGACTTTTGCTTTGATCTGTGGTAAATTTATTAAGCATCTTGCGTGCCAATGTGCAGGTGTAGTTCAGTGGTAGAACTCCAGCCTTCCAAGCTGGCCATGTGGGTTCGATTCCCATCACCTGCTCCAAGAGATTACAAAACGTGCGCCCGTAGCTCAGCCGGATAGAGCAACTGCCTTCTAAGCAGTGGGCCAGGGGTTCGAGTCCCTTCGGGCGCGCCACTTTAATTATTCGGTGGGTATAGCTCAGTTGGTTAGAGCGCCAGATTGTGGCTCTGGAGGCCGACGGTTCGAATCCGTTTACCCACCCCATCTATTTTGGGGGACGCAGGCCCTGCGTCCCCCAATTTTACCCCTTTGAAATCCCTTTTTCACATTGGGATGTAGCCAAGTCGGTAAGGCACAGGACTTTGACTCCTGCATTCCGCTGGTTCGAGTCCAGCCATCCCAGCCAGATCGCCGCGAACTGCGTTCAGTTCGCGGCGATTTTTTTGCGACACGGCGACCCACCAGCCCGCTTTCGGCGCTTTTCTCTACCCAAAAGAAGGATGACAAAACGTCGCCGAATTTGTTATAATGGGTGGCAGGCACACGAAAAAAGGCGAACCACAGAAAAGGGCGCGCGCGGAGGATACCATGAACGAATATCTGTCGACCATTATAAAGGGATCAAGATACGGGCTCTCACAATTTACACAGCGCCAGGTGGCGCAACTGTCAGACAACATCAGCGACAGGCTCGACAAAAAGGGGCGCCGCGTGTATTTTGTCGAGTGTCTCATTCGCAAGAAAGAGGTGCGCCTCACGCCGGAGGAGGTCGTCCGCCAGCTCTTTCTTTTGAAGCTGACGCAGGACTATGCCTATCCTCTCGACCGCATCCGTGTAGAATATCCCGTCCATTTCGGGCGTGAGGTCAAGCGCGCCGACATCGTCATTTTGGATGAGGACGACGCCCTTACGCCCTATATCATCGTGGAGCTCAAAAAACCAAAGCTCAAAGACGGCAAGGAGCAGCTCAAATCCTACTGTAACGCAACGGGCGCCACCATGGGCGTGTGGACAAACGGCGAGTCGATCTCCTACTACAACCGCATCGACCCAAACTATTTCAAAGACATCCCCGGCATTCCACACGCCCATGAAAAGCTCTCCGACATTTTGACCGAGCGCTGGACCATCTCCGATCTGTTTGAAAAAGACAAGATGGTCTGCTGAATTTGCCTATATTTTAGTCCGCCATTTCAAAGCACTCGCACGGCTCGTTATTCTTCTCACCGTAGAAGCGGATGTCATCGTCCTGCGACACCTCAATGTTCTTTGCGGTGCATTCGTGGTCGCCGTTGCAGATGTCGTTCGGGCGGCAGTGTTTGCATTTTCCGCAGGTCATCTTTTGTCCTCCTTTCCTCAACGGGGTTTCTCTTTCTTTACATTCTCATTATAGCACTTTTAGTCGTAAAAGTCAAGTTTTTTCCGAAAAAATTTTTCCAAAAAGGAACTTGAAGTCGCAAAACGGCGAGGGTTGTCAGCCCTCGCCGTTTTACATTTTCACCGGTCAAGCATCTTGCTCAACAGGCTATCGTACATCTGACGCAGCTCCGCACACCGGGCTTCGGATTCAGCAAGGCGGGTTTCCAGCATGGGGGTCTCGTCCCTCGGCTCAGCAGCCGCATGGGGCGCAAGACCGAGGGAAATCATCATCGCCTCCTCGATGTCCTCCATCTCCTCGGCGGTGACAGCCCCACGGTAGGAACCGAACCGCTCGGTAGACACAGAAGTGATCTGCTCGCACAAAGCCGTGCTCTCGCGGCTCAGGCTGCTGATGGTGACGTGGGTGGGCAGGTCCCGCTTGGGCTGCGTGGTGAGATACACAACCTCCACCGTACCGCTGTACTGATTGTTGCGGTTGTTGGACACCACGATGGCGGGACGACCCGCCCGCTGCTCACTGCCCACGCTGTACCCGCTCTCGATGTACCAGATGTCTCCGCGCTTAATATCCATTGCGCATTCCTCCTCACAGATTGAAGTCCACGTCCGCGTCATCATACTCAGTCCCGTGGGCGTGATTGTAGCTCTCGATGCTTTCGCCGGGAATGTAGCTGTCGCCGTCAGGCTCGAAACGACGGGCGCGAAGTACGCCAAGCAGGGTATCTACGGAGGCGTTCTTGTCCTCTCCCATGATGGCGTCGGCCTCATCGTCCGTGATGTTCAGTGTCACACCGAGACGCATCCACAGCTTATGGCTGACTGCCGCAGGGATGGGAGGGTTATGCCGGCAGCTGTCCGTGTTATTGGAATAATCGCAGTTACCTGTCCCACTGTGGAGACACTCATCACAAAGCATCAGACGCTCGCCACAGTAAGGGCAGAATGCCTTAAAGCCGTTTGCGTCAGTGTCCCAGAACATCTCAACCTCGCGCTCGCAGTGCGAGCAAAGCTCGGTGACAATGTTCGTCCGAGGGCCGTCCTCATCCAGATACGCCTTGCGCAGCAGCTCTGCCGCCTGAAATACTGTGTCATCACAGGCAGGGCAGTTGTCGCAAGTGTCACCCTTTGCCCACCGTTCCAGCCGCTCAATGACGCTCATCGGGTCGCTCGACACGACCTTTTCAGCGGTAATGTCGGTTATCTCCGAATCGAAGAAGTTGAACCCTGCGCGGGTGGCTTTGTTCTTCGCCTCCCGCTCGGATGCAGCTTCTACCTCGACTTCGCCGTAGCGGAGTTCGCTCACTCTGACTTTGTATTTCATCCGAATACTACCTCCTCAAACAAAGCATACTGGATAATCATGTCGGCTCCGTCAGCATCTACTTCGGACGGGTCGATTGAGCCACTTCCGGCGTCAATAGCCACAGGCACCCCGTCCTCTATCGCTTGGACCAATCCTCGTAAGAACTTGTCCAGCGTCAGCTCCCACTTGTCGCTGCTCTCGGCATCGTAGAGCATAAGAGAGCCGCCACGCGCAATCTGCTCGTGGGCGTACTCCCCAAGCCTCTTTCCAACGGGCTTTGCGGCTCTGCACCAGCCAGTAATGCCGCCATCCAGCGCCGTACACATAATGTCGTCGATGTCCTGCATTGTGACACGGGCCTTGAGTTCCAGTTCCACCTCAAACTCACGAGATTCGTTCATCATACCTTACACACCTCCTCAAAACTTTCCTTGCTGGCAGAGGCCAGCACTTCGTTGCCGTACTCGGTGAGCGTCTCTCTGAACCAACGCTCATTCTTTTCCAGCCACTTCTCAGCCTGCGCCTCGGTGAGCGTGATGCCGTTCTGTTCTGCGGCAGCAATCACATCTTCGGCGCACCAGCGAACTTGGGCCAACCAACGGCGCTCCGGTGAAGCATCAACCCCCGCAAAATTAAACTTTGGGCTTTTGCGGCGCTCCTCACAATGCGTCAGCCACTCCTGAACCTCACGTGTCCAGTGTTTGAGACCAGCGGTAAATTTGCCGTCGGAAAAGATGATTCCTGCGCCGTTCTCAATCAGGTGAACCCAGATATTCTCCTCGCCCCATTTGGGACGAAACTCGATGGCCCACGGACCGTCAGCCTTGATTCGGACGGCTGCCGCCGGCGTCGGGAATGTCATCACAAAATCTTTAGTGTAATCCTGCTGCATCTGGCCGAACATCCAGTTTTCCAGTTCAGCTAAGCCCAAAAAGGTTTTCGTCTCGTCTTTACGGCGGTAATCGTTCCAGTATCTCTCAAACTTGACTACGTACACTTTACACACCTCCTTACCACGTGCGCAGCAGCCCTGCCGCGATGGAGCGGCGGGTCCCGATGCAACCAAACTCGGAGCAGTCAGGCATATCATGGTTGTAAACATAGGCCATCGGCTCGCCGTTCGCCAGATCCTCGCGGTCTCGCGGCCACTCCTCCGGGTAATCGCTGACATAGAGGTAGCAATCCATCTTGCCGAAATCCGTGTAGCTGCGGATAACGAGGTAAACGAGCGCGTTGTGCTTCTCCTCGAAGTCCCTGATGCGCTGCAAGTCCTCTCCCTCTGCCCAGAAGAACGCTCCCACCGGCGGCTCGCTGATGCTCACTTAGCCGTCCTCCTCGAACTGCTTGATGGTCTGCGGGAAAATGTCGGCCAGCTTCATGCGCTTGATGGCCTCGGCTTTCTTTTCGTCTCTTGTCATTTCAGGTATCTCCTTTCAGTCATCGTAATCATCGTCGCCCAGCAGGTTCTCTTTCCAATCGCAGTATCGGGGAACTCTGCTGAGGGCTTTATCAAGGAGCCAGAGGACAAAGCCTCCGGCTCCGAAGTAAGCACCGAGCAAGCAAAGAATGAACAGCCCGA
>CABRXB010000101.1 GCA_902474785.1 uncultured Eubacteriales bacterium
TTTCCTGCGCCCCTGCGCGCCGAAGGGCTCCGCCCTTATTTCACGCCCGCTTGGGGCGCGTCTCATATCTCTGTATCGCTTATTTCGCCTCCGGCGCCGCGGCTGGGGCGGGCTTGGGCAGGCAGTCCTTGCGCGAGAGGTTGATGCGGCCCTTCTCGTCGATTTCGACGACCTTGACCTTGACCTCGTCGCCCACCGAGACCACATCCTCCACCTTTTCCACGCGCTTGTGGTCGAGCTTGCTGATGTGGACAAGGCCCTCCTTGCCGGGGGCGAACTCCACAAAGGCGCCAAAGTTCATGATGCGCGTCACGCGGCCGGTGAAGACGGCGCCGATCTCGGGGTCTTTTGCAATGGCCTCGATCATGGCCAGCGCCTTTGCGCCGGCCTCGGCGTCTGCGGCGGCGATGAAGATGCTGCCGTCGTCCTCGATGTCGATCTTGCAGCCGGTCTCGGCCACGATCTTCTGGATGACCTTGCCGCCAGGCCCGATGACCTCGCGGATCTTGTCCTCGTCGATGATGGTGCGGATCATTTTGGGCGCGTATTTCGAGAGCTCCGCGCGCGGGGCGGGCAGCGCCTTTAACATGACCTCGTCGAGAATGTGATCGCGCGCCGTATGCGTCAGCTCGAGGGCCGACTTGATGATGGGGCCGGTCAGCCCGTCGATCTTGAGATCCATCTGGATGGCCGTGATGCCCTTGTGGGTGCCGGCCACCTTGAAGTCCATATCGCCGAAGAAGTCCTCAATGCCCTGGATGTCCACAAAGGTCATCCAGCGGTCGCCCTCGGTCACGAGGCCGGAGGAAATGCCGGCCACAGGCGCCTTGATGGGCACGCCGGCATCCATGAGCGCCAGCGTCGATCCGCACACGGCGCCCTGTGAGGTCGAGCCGTTGGAGCTGAGCACCTCGCTGACCAGGCGGATGCTGTAGGGAAACTCCTCCTCGGCCAGCGCGCCGTGGCCGATCTCGCGGCGGCCGGGGCTGCGCGGCGGGCGCGCCTCGCCCACCGAATAGCTCGGGAAGTTGTAGTGGTGCATATAGCGCTTGTATTCCTCGCTGTCGATGCCGTCGAGAAGCTGCGACTCTCTCATGGTGCCAAGCGTTGCGATGGTCAGCACCTGGGTCTGCCCTCTGGTGAACATGCCCGAGCCGTGCACCCGCGGCAGAAGGCCGACCTCGGCATTCAGGGGGCGCAGGTCGTAAAGTCCCCGGCCGTCGACGCGTTTGCCCTCGTCGAGCAGCGCGCGGCGCACCACATGCTTTTGGGTCTGATAGAGCGCCTCGTCGATGAGCGGCAGCTTGGTCTCGTCAATCTGCGCAAAGTGCTCCTTGGTCTGCTCGGTGACTTCGGCCATGCGCTTGTCGCGCACCGTCTTGTCTGCGTCAAAGAGCGCCCAGCGCACCTTGTCGGTGGCAAAGTCCTCAACGGCGGCGAGAAAATCGGGGTCGAGCGCCTGCGAGGGGAAGTCCTTCTTGGGCTTGCCGATCTCTTTGACCATGTTGTTGATGAAGGAGACCATGGCCACGTTTTCTTCATGGGCCATCATGATGGCGTCGTACATCACGTCGTCGGACACCTCGTTTGCGCCGGCTTCGATCATGGCGACCTTGTTGTGCGTGGAGGCAACGGTCAGCGCCAGGTCGCTTTTTTCGCGCTGTTCGGCGGTGGGGTTCATGACCACTTTGCCGTCGACAAGGCCCACGGACATGCCCGCAATGGGGCCGTTCCACGGGATGTCGGAGATGGCCACGGCGATCGACGCGCCGTTCATGGCGGCGATCTCGGGCGAGTTGTCGGGGTCGACCGACATGACGGTGCACACGATGCACACATCGTTTCTCATGTCCTTGGGGAAGAGCGGGCGCATGGGGCGGTCGATCACGCGCGAAGCCAAAACAGCCTTTTCAGAGGGGCGTCCTTCTCTCTTGAGGAAGGAGCCGGGGATTTTGCCCACGGCATAGAGCTTCTCCTCAAAGTCGACCGACAGGGGGAAGAAATCGATCCCCTCTCTGGGACGGTCGGCCATGGTCGCGGTGCACAACACCGCGGTCTCGCCATAGCGCACCAGGCAGGCGCCGTTTGCAAGGCCGGCCATTTTGCCCACCTCAACGGCAAAGGGGCGCCCCGCCAGCGTGGTTTCAAAGGTTTTAAACGCTTCGAACATAAAAAGATCTCCTTTGTGTCTTAGGATTGTGACAACCGGGAAATCTAAAACTTAAAGCCGACGCGCGCAAAGGCGCTTCACGCGCCGCCTTTAAGCCCTAAATTTCGCAGCTGTCCAGTTTTATATTATACCATAACCTGTTAAAATAATGCAAGGGTCGGCGTGCTGTCTCCTTTTGCATATCTGCTGAAAACCTTGTTGTGGGAAGCTCTCCCGTATGGTAGTATCAAAGCAAGAACCCGTATGGAGGAGTTTGCCGTGGAAACTGTTTTATATACTTTCCGGTTCAACTGGCTCGACGCTCTCTGGTGGCTGATCCCTCTGACCCTTTCGGGAATCTGGATCGCCGCGTCGTTTGGCGTTTGGAAGAGCCGGCAGACGTCGCCGGCCGGCAGGATTGCGCGCGTGCTGGTTCCTGTCATGACGTTCTTTTGCGTCTGTTTTTCAGTCGCATGGATTGGGTTTTCCCTCTTCAGCTACCATGCAATCAAGACCCAAATTGCCGCGGGAGCCTATGAAGAGGTCTTTGGGGTCGTGGAGCGTTTTTCACCCATGCCGTGGAGCGGCAAAAAGCAGGAGACCTTTGTGCTCGACGGCGTTTCCTTTTCCTATTCAACGTTTGGCGTGCATCCGGGGTATCACACCGCCGCCTCGTGGGGCGGCGTCATCAAGCGAAATGGCCAGCATCTGAGAATCCGGTATGTTGGGGCGGGCGAGAACAAGATCATCATATGGATCGCCGAAATCCCCTCCTGACGCCCGCTGTTCAAACGTTGCAGACGCGGCAAAGGTCTGCCCCAGCGCTGTAGATCGCGCAGAAATTGATAAAACGCCCCAGCGCGGTTCAACATGGATTTTGATTCTTTCGCGTCAAGCAAATGCACGCTGCAATACCCCCAGCCCATCCAAGCTTTTTGCGCCGGGTTCTGCGATGTTTTTCTGTATAAAACAACCTGCCAGATGTTTAAAGGAGGCGCCACATGACAAAAAGCTCTTCAAGAACTGTGGGAGCTCTTCCCCATTGTGTTAACACCGCACCAGAGCTGCTGGAAAAGCTGGTATGAAGAGGAAGAAAAAAATCTTATGGGTCTTTTGGGTGGAGAGCGCATCTGGAAAATCAGTCAGATTGGAAGCACCTGCATTTCCACCATCTGGGCAAAACCCATCATCGACATTCTCCTGGAGATTCCCCCTGACGCAGATATGGAGGAGATGAAAACCCCGCTGATTTACAGTGGATATGTTTGTATGAGCCAAGGCAGCCGCCGCATTTCCTTTCAAAAGGGGTATACGGAAAATGGATTTGCCCAAAAGGTGTTTCATCTGCATTTGAGATATGCCGGCGATCACGACGAACTCTACTTTCGGGACTATCTGCAAGAACATCCTGACGTTGCAAAAGAGTATGAAACATTGAAACGCAGGCTGTGGAAAGAATTTGAACACAACCGCGATTCGTATACCGACGCCAAAACCGAGTTTGTTCTTGAATATACGAAGCGGGCAAAGGCAAAGTATCAGGGTCGATATTGACAGATGAGACCGTCCGGCTGCCATGGTCAATCCTTGCAGGCGCGTTGCCCGTTTCAATGCGCCGTCCTCAGATCAGGGCAGTCCCGTTGTACGGCCGCATGCGTTGCCTCGCAGTCGACAAAATCCCCCGACAGCGCCTTTTTTCTACAGCCCCGCAAAATTGCCTAACAGTGTGAGATTGATTTTTTCCCCGCACTGTGCTACGCTGTGATTGAATTTCATCTTTTCATATTAAGTTTATAGGTTCGCTGCAATCCCTGTTGCTCTGCTTGACGCTGCAAATTTTCAAAGGAGTTGCTCCATGAATGACAAGACCAATTTAAAAGACAAATTGCTAGAGTCGATCTCCTCGGTGCTGCCCATCACGCTCATCGTCATCGCCATCTGCTTTGTGGTGGTGCCGGTGCCCACCGACCTGATGCTGCTCTTTTTGATCGGCGCCATTTTACTGGTGGTGGGCATGGGGCTGTTCACGCTGGGGGCGGAGATGTCCATGACGCCCATCGGCAGCCTCATCGGGTCGCGCATGATCAAGACGAGAAAACTCTGGCTCATCTTGCTGCTCAGTTTTTTGCTGGGCGTGGCCATCACCATTTCAGAGCCCGACCTGCAGGTGCTGGCCGGCAACGTCCCCCACATCGACACCCTTGTGCTCATCATCACAGTGGCGGTGGGGGTCGGCCTGTTTTTGGCCATCTGCATGCTGCGCATTTTGTTTGGCATCTCGCTGCGCTGGCTGCTCGTCATCTTCTACACCGCCATCTTTGTGTTGGCCTTTTTGTCGGACGCCGGCTATCTCAGCGTGGCCTTTGACTCGGGCGGCGTGACGACCGGGCCCATGACGGTGCCCTTTATCATGGCCATGGGCGTCGGCGTCGCCTCCATCCGAAGCGACAAAAACGCCGCGGCCGACAGCTTTGGCCTTGTGGCGCTGTGCTCCATCGGCCCCATCTTCGCCGTGATGGGCCTGAGCTTTCTCTACGACGGCGGCAGCGGCGCGGCGTCCACGACGCAGGCGCTGCGCTGCGTCGACACGGTGGAGCTGGGCATGAGCTATCTCTTTGCGTTGCCGCACTATTTCAAAGAGGTCTTTTTTGCGCTCTTTCCCATCGTGGGCTTTTTCCTGCTCTTTCAGTTTTTTGCGCTGCGTCTGCAAAAGCGCATGTTGCAGCGCATCTTGATCGGCCTGCTCTACACCTATGTCGGCCTTGTGCTCTTTCTCACCGGCGTCAACGTGGGCTTTTCCTCCCTGGGCTCGGTGCTGGGGGCGTCGCTGGCGCAGCAGGCGCGCTTTTTGCTCATCCCGCTCTCCATGCTCATGGGCTGGTACATCATCTCGGCCGAGCCCGCCGTACATGTGCTCAACAAGCAGGTGGAGGACGTCAGCTCGGGCGCCATCTCGGAGCGGGCAATGGGGACCTCTCTCTCGATCGCCATCGCCATCGCCATGGGGCTCTCCATGGTGCGCGTGCTCACCGGCCTGCCCATTTT
>CABRXB010000102.1 GCA_902474785.1 uncultured Eubacteriales bacterium
GCAAGATATCGTGTCCGGGCCATGCGGACTTGTTGTACAATGCGGCCATCTGCCGGGTGAATACAAAACTGTCATCTTCTTTTTCACCGGTCTTGCTGACACCCCAGCTCGCATCCGCCATAGTTTCGAAAACGTCGCGTGGATACAGGTTTTCATTCAGTTTTTTCCAAGTGTTGTTGCTGATTCCGACAGAAGCATATTCTTCTCCGGCCTGTCTGACATAAGAAAGATACTCATTGGTACGACTGGCCAGTTCCTGTACGCGGAACAGTTCTCCCTGTCCGCAAAACAGCGCAGTATAGCCATTCTTTCCGCAAAAACGGTCAAACATGGCGGTCACGCAGTCATAATTGCCCTTTGCCGTATAGAATCCGCAGGTCGAGATCAGCACCGTCTTTTTTCCGCTCATATCATAACGGGACGGATGACCGCCGCTTTCCGTCTCCGCATTCATAAACGGAAGTGTCATGGGGAGCTGACGGTCGATCAGATTTTTCAACTGTCCGGGCAGACCGAAATAGTAGAGCGGAAAACTCCATATCGTAAGATCAGCCCAGAGGAGCTTTTCGATCACCGTGCGCATATCGTCGCGGATGCAGCATTCACCGGGCGTTTTATTCCAACAGGAAAAACAACCGAGACAGGATTTGACATTCAGTTTGTTGATTTCAAGGGTTTCTGTCTTCGGTATTTGATTGCCGATGCTTTCTTCATGAGCGGATATTCCTTCGAGAAAAGCCTGCGTCAGCCGGTAAGTATTGCTTTTTTCACCCTTGGGACTTCCGTTGATCACCAGAATATTCATTCTTCTTTCTCCAATTCTTCAATACAGTGTTTTGCCCAGTCAATATACATCTGAAGGCTTCTTCTGCCAAAATCGACGGTCATTTTCCAGTACATACTCTGGTCTTTCAGGTCATATTCGCTTTCATAAAATCCGATACTGTTTTCAATATCGGAAAACGAGGCCATGTAATTGCGGCAGGCATCTGCAAGCCGTTTGAAATACAGTATGTTTTCTTCACGACTGCGATTTCCAAGAAAAAACACCTGCATCAGTAGTGGCAGACGGATTTCCATTCCTGCGTTTTCAGAACAGAGCCATCTTAAAAGCTCAACCTTTCCGCTTTCCGTAATGGAACAGATATTCTTGTTTGGCTTATCACTTTGTTCAACGGTGGTCATTGTGATCCATCCGTTTTTTTCAAGAGTATGCAATTCTCTGTAAATCTGACTGCTCTGCGCCTGCCAGAAAAAGTTCAGTGATTTGTTGAATATCTCTCTGATCTCATATCCGGTCATGTTGCCGTAATTCAGCAGACCGAGTATTCCGTGTTTCAGCATAGCGTATCCTTTCACAAAACAGTTCATATTCTACTTGTATAATATTATAGTTTACTTGTGGAATATTGTCAAGAACCCCTGCATGAAAAGAATAGCGGCAGGGAGAAGTCCCCGCCGCCATGCATCTGTTATGCGTAGATCAGATCATGATTGACGATCTCCATTGCCGTTTCCCGTACTGCATTCATTCGCTGCACCCAAAGCATCTGATTTTCGGCTTTGAGTGCTTCGGTAATGGCATCTTTCTCAGCAAGCTGCTCTACCAGCCGAAAGAACATATCCTCTGCCTGTTCGTTCAGATCAGCAAGGTAGCCGTTGAGTTTCCCGCTGAGAAGCAGGCTGTTATACAGTCCTTTATGATACTTGCGGATATACCGAAGATGCCGCTGCCCCCATACGCCGATGGGCAGTTGTTCTTCCTCCGGGATCGTCAGGCAGGGAATGTAATAATCGCCTTGTAGCTCATACCAAAGACCGTTGTTTTCATCATAAATGTACTTGTCCATATTCAAAATCCTCCGTATAATTAGTTCGCGTATATGCCACAGTTTCCCGGCTGCCACATGTTGTTATATTGTTTTACCAGATTTTCCTTCCCTTGCTTTTGCCCTTATGAGGTGCTGAGGGCAAGGGTAACACCATGTGAAACCGTATAACGGCAACGGGTGAGCAAACTGCGAAAAATCCTTAGTTTTCAAGGATTTTGGAGGATTTTATTAACGGCTTATAACAGCCGCTAACAGGTTAAGATTTCGATAGATTCAAATTCCTGTTTGTCGGCAGACAATTCGATCCCGCCCCGCTTCAATTCTTTTGGAGCGGGGCTTTGCGTCATTTCGACGAAGGCAGGCCCGCCAAGGCCAAAATCAACGCTGATCTATAACGGGGAGGCCCTGCGCCAAGGGCTCGTGGGATTTGAAAGCTGCGGCCAAGCAAAGCCGTTGCGCAACGCAATGCGCGTGTGCCCAATTGACGGGCGCATTGCCAATGTCCACGCCGTGCGCCCTGGTTGACGGCAAGCGCCGTTTTCTGGCTGCTTCCACACGGTGAAGGCACCGAATCTGAAATTGTTCGAGGGTCAGACCGACGCTTCTTGAATCGACGCAATCGAGCCTCAGACACAGCTTGAATACCCCCTTGCATGTCATACCTGACGAAAGCCTTGGCGCCGCGCAAAAAATCCTCTCACAACTTTGCCATTTTCCTCTTGACGGCGTGAAAAAAGGATGCTATACTGTTTCTCGACGAGATACAGAATACTTGCGCGCAGGTTGCGCGCGAAAAATGAAAAGGAGTTGTGGCGATGAAGTATCAATTCAAGCCGCGCGGCGTCTGCTCGCGCGCACTGGAGTTCGAACTGGAAAACGGCATGATCAGAAATGCCAGCTTTGAAGGTGGCTGTCACGGCAATCTACAGGGCATCTGCACCCTGGTGGACGGGATGCCGGCAACAGAGGTCATCGAGCGGCTCAAGGGCATTCGATGCGGACGAAAGGACACCTCTTGCCCCGATCAGTTTGCAAAGGCTCTGGAGCAGGTGTTGGCCGAACAGCCCGTGATGGTCTGAGTTTATTACTTAGCGCAAATTGTCTGCACGTTGGTTGACAGTGCCGATATGGTCGGCGTTTCGCCCGCATATGTCGTACGGGAGGCGCCGTCATAGAAGGGAAAACTCTTGAAAAGGGCGCTTTTGTTTTGAGCGCGTTTGACAAAATCAAAAGACCAAAAGAGGCCTGACCCTGGGCCTCTTTTGGTCTTTTCGCGCTTATCAGGTGTCAATCGGAGGGATCAGAGGGGTTGCTCCGGAAAAAACACACGGATCCAAAGCCTTTTGTCGGCATACTGCGCTGTGATCGTGCCGTTCATCTGTTCTATGAGCGTCTTGGCGATGGAGAGGCCAAGGCCCGTGGCGTTGCGCGCGCTCTCCACTGTGAAAAAACGGTCGAACAGGCGTCCGACCTGCACCTCGGTGAGGTCGGACGCACTGTTGGAAAAGAGCATTTCGCCGCTGTCGAGCAGCGCGACGTCGAGGTCGCCGTCGCTGTATTTGAGGACGTTGTTTAAAATGTTGCCGAGCACGCGTGAGAGCGCGGCAGGGTTTAAGCGGCGCACAATGCGGTGATCGGTCAAAGTTACAGTGGGCGTGATGCCGCGCGCCGTCAAAGCGGCGTAAAAGGTGGCAAGGCTCTCCTCGACGGCGCTGTTGAGATCCACGGGTTCCAGCGTCAACGTCTCCTGTGTCGACAGGATGACCGAGTAGGCGAAGAGCTCCTGCGTGAGCTGACGCAGCGCCTGCGTACGGTTTTCGATTAGAAGGAGATAGCGCGCCGCCGCGTCGGTGAGCGGTTCGCGCCGCAAGAGGTCGAGATACCCGAAGATGGCGGTGAGCGGGGTGCGCAGATCGTGGGAGATGTTGGTCACGGCGTCTTTGAGCTCCCGGTTCCCGTTTTGATATTGCAGGCGCTGCCGCCTGAGCGCAGCGAGGTGGAGATTGAGCTGGGCGGCAAGCCGTCTGACATGCCGATCCCCTGAGCAGACAAAGATCAGGTTGTTGGTGTCGGTCGACAGACGTTCCCCGAGCTGACTGGCGATCTCGCCAAGGCTCTTTTGCATCGAATTGAGTTTGAAGAGCAGCGCGGCACATCCAAGGGCGAGCACGCCGCACAGCAGCCAGGGAAGAGACATGTCACATCACAACCTTTATTTCAGATCTTTTTTTGAAAACAGAAGAGCGCCGCAAGCGCAGATCAACAGGATGAGAAAGAGCGAGGCTGTCATTTGGAACAAGGGACGTGTGATGTCGAGATTGGCCATCAATATGGCCTGTCCGGTGGGCAGGATGTTCAAAATCGTCTCATAGACTGTGCGCAGCACGCCTCTGATATAGTTTGGGTTCAGGGTGGGCTCGCCCATGTGCATCCCCTCGAGCGTGATGACAACGCCGCTGATAAACTCCTGCTCGGACAGAGCGTTGTAGATCATGCTTGCGCCCACGAGCAGGGCAAGAAAGAACAAAATGGAGACGACGGCGCCTGTCGCCTTGTTTGAAAACAACATGCCGATCAAAGTGAAAATGGCGGCGAACACCGTGTTGAAAAGCAGACAGATCGCCAGATATGAAAAGAGCTTTGAGGGGGTCATCTGCCACAAGCCCAGCGTTGGAACGCCCACAAGCCCGCCGATCAGCCAGGCGGCGACAAAGAGCAGCGAGGCGGCTGTGCAGGTGAGAAAGTTGGCAAGGTAGATGTCAAGGCGGGTGTGACCCACAATGAGCTTGTTGCGCAGCGTGCCGTCGCTGTATTCGGTTCCGAGAAACAGGCCGATGAAGACGGCGGAGAACATGCCGACCAGCGGCGCCAAATTGAAGTAGAAATCCTCCAGATGGTAGGTGTACTCGGACATGGCGTCCATCGAGGCCTGCCGGCAGCCGTTGAACATGCCGACGATGGAGAGCAGCAGCATGCAGCCGAGGGCGAAATAAAAGAGTTTGTTTTTCCAAAGGCGCGAAAAGTTGGCTGACAACAGATTACGCATGATCTTCGCCTCCCACCAGACCTACATAGTAGCTCTCAAGGCTTTCATCGCGCTCTTGCATTAAGAGCAGTTCGCAGTCCTCTTTTGCAAGGGCCAGAACAAGCTGCGAGACGTTTGGTCTTGCAAAGATGTCGGCCGTTGTGTCCGATCGGATTTTGTAGTCGATCTCCATGGCGTCGAGCACCCGCGCGAGCGCCATGGTGTCGGT
>CABRXB010000103.1 GCA_902474785.1 uncultured Eubacteriales bacterium
GACCTTGTCCCAGGTTTTGTGGGTGAGTCTTTCGACAAGACCGTTTTGCTCGATGAGGGGGAGCCATTGATCGAGAGGCTGCAGCCCCAGTTCGGGGTGGTGCCAGTAAGCCTGGGCCTCGGCGCCGATCAGCGCATTGTCGGAAATTTGATAGATGGGTTGCAGGTAAATGTCAAACTGACCCTCTTCCAGCGCCAAGGCCATTTTGTCGATCAAGTCCTGCTCCCACAGCAGCTTTTTGTGCAGAGCTTCGTCGTAAACGGTAAATAATTTGCCGGGTTGCGACTGGCCGCTGTGCGCCGCCAGATGTGCCCGGTCGCACAGTTGCTCCACCGGGAGGCTTCGATCCTGCACGGGGCAGATGCCCCACGTTATGACAATGTTTTTGATCTGGGACAGGGCGTTGATTTTATCGCGAAAGCTGCAAAACAGATCGTCCGAATAGTGGGGGAAGCGTTCGGTCAGGCAGAAAAACTGGTCGGCTTCAAAACGACTGCAAATGCCCCGATCTGCGACACGACTTGTACACAGATCGGCAATTTTGCACAGGAGATCCTTGCGCGCGAAGGGCCCATAGATAGTGCGTATGCGGTTGAAATTCACGATGTCGCAGGACAAGATGTCATAGTTTTTATCGGGATTTTGGCGCAAGATTTCCCCTGCATGCAGATAAAAGGCCTCTCTGTTGTAAAGCCCGGTCAGACGATCATACTGCAATTCGTTGACAAGGGCCGCCTTTTCCCGCAGGTGGATGATGTTTTCAATTCGTTGCAGGATGATCTGGGCTTGATAGGGTTTTGTCACAAAATCGGCCGCACCCTTTGACAGCGCGACCGTCTCGTCGAGCTCTCCATTTTTTTGTGTGGTTACAATCACCGGAATGAGGGAGAGGGCGCTGTCTTTTTTGATGGCGGTGAGAAATTCATAGCCATTCATCACAGGCATGACGATATCGAGTAAAATCAGCGAGATTTTTGCGCCCCGCTGCGTCAAATGGGATAGGGCTTCTTTCCCGTTTTCCGCCTCAGTGACCTCATAATCGTGCAGCAATATTTCGCGAAGCAGCATGCGGTTGAGCGCATTGTCTTCGACGATTAAAATTCGTTTTTTTGCAGACAAATTTTCCTCCCTCTTTGAATTTGCAACATGTGTTTCGTATGTCGCCATCATGCAAGCCAAACGGCGTTGCCGCGAAGAAATGCAGCAAAGATCTGTTTGTCCACAAGACCTGCAATACGGTTCATTGCACAAAACGCTACACAGAAAAAACAGATTTCCGGCGACCCCAAGGCGTCATGCACTTGCATGATTCAATTGGCAGAGCGTTCATTTTCTTGAGAATTGTTGAGATAAAGCGCCTGGTGCAGTTCCTGAAACAGCAGGTCAACATCAATGGGTTTGGGGATAAACCCTGTCATCCCGGCAGCCAGCGCCGAATGTTTGTCCTCCTGGAACGCATTGGCGGTCATGGCGAGAATGGGGATGGTTTTGGCGTCGGGACGCGCGAGGCTTCGAATGGCGGTCGTGGCCTCGAGGCCGTTCATCTCGGGCATCATGATATCCATCAAAATGCAACCGTACTGACCCGCGCGGCTGCGCTCGAACAACGCAAGCGCCTCTTTGCCGTTTGTTGCCCGCTCAACCGACGCGCCCCGCGACTGTAAGAGCTCGATGGCGATCTCCGCGTTGAAATCGTTGTCCTCGGCCAGCAGGATGGACGCGTCTTGCAGCATGTCGGCATCCGACAGCTCGACGTCCTCCAACAGCGCCGGCGCGTTCGGCAAAATCCCTTTGGGAAGGGTGATGGTAAAATAAAATTCGCTGCCCTGTCCAAGCTGACTTTTCAACTGAAGCGTTCCGCCCATCAGCGCAACAAGACTTTGACTGATGGCCAGCCCCAGCCCCGTGCCCTGGCTTTTGGTGTAGTTGGAGCCTAGCTGCTCAAAGCTTCTGAAAATCCGCTGCTGATCGGTCGAAGAGATGCCCACGCCGTTGTCGATGACGCGAAAGGTCAATGTGGCGCTTTTTTCGGTGGCCGAGTTCTCTTGGATTTGAACGAGAACCTTTCCGCCCGTCGGCGTGAATTTGAAGGCGTTGGAAAGAAGATTGATCAAAACCTGGCGCAGGCGAATGGCGTCGCCGATCAAAACGTCGTTTGTAACCGTTTGTTCTATGGAAAAGGTCAGCCCGTTGTTGGTCGCCTCCTGCATCAGCATGCTGTTGATGTCGGCCAGCATGCCGCCCAGGGAGAAGGGATCTGCCGCCAGCTCCAGTTTTCCGCTTTCAATGTGGCTCATGTCCAGAATGTCGTTGATGAGGCCAAGCAGATATTTGGAGGAGGATTTGATTTTGGCAAGGTCGCCCAGCGTCTTCTCCGGCAGATCCTGCGACATTCCCGCCAGGTCCGCCAGGCCCACAATGGCGTTCATGGGCGTGCGGATCTCATGGCTCATGTGGGAGAGAAATTCGCTTTTGGCCCTGCTTTCAGCCTCGGCCCGATCGAGCTCGCCGCGCATGGCGGCAGCATGAATGCGGGAGCGGCTGATCAAAAGGACGGCGACCAAAAGCAGCGTGAGAAACAGGGCGACCACCGCAAGGGCAAGGGTTGGATTGGAGTAGACAATGCCCGACAAGGTGAGCGCGCTCTCCCCGAGGGAAACCAGGTTGCGGCTGCTGATGACCGATTTGTCCTCTGATGTGAAGTTGTGGATTCTCTTGTTGAGAATGGAGAAGAGCTCGGGCTGCACGGGGCTGTTCACCGCAAAACTGATGCCCTGGCGCTCGTTGACCAGATTTACCTGCACAAGATTGGTATAGTGATTTTTTTGGATGGCCGATTCTATCCGCGCGGAAATTCCATAAAAGAAATCCACCTTGCCCCGGTTGACGTCGGACAGAGCTGTGGCGGCGTCCGCATAATAGCGGACTTCATCGACGACGATGGAATCGGGCAGTTCGCGGCTCTCCAATGCCGAGCCGATCAACCCGTCGGCGGGATAGCTGGATTCTTTGTTGCGCACCAAAATGGAGTTGAGTTCGATATATGGCGTGGTCAGCGCCAGGCCCTGTTCGACGGCGGCCTCCTCCGTTCCAAGGTAAAAGCCGAGCAGATCGGCGTCTCCCTGTTTTAAAGCCGCCAGAGATGCGGCGTAGCTGTCGCAATACAAATAGGAAAACTCCAACCCTGAGAATTCATCAATCTGTTGCAGAACATCGGGCACCACGCCGCTGTGCCCGTCGTCGTTGTTGAGGCAGACCATGGGGTGCCAGTCTCGGGGGACTGCCACCGTCACGGTTTTTGTGCGCTGCACATAGGCGAGCTCCCGCTCGCTGAGGATGACGTTGGCATTGGAGGCCTCCAGAAAGTTTTTCTCATAAATTTGGGCGGCAAAGGTCGGGTTTGCCTCATAGATGTTCTCGAGCGCCATGTTTAGATCCAAAAGGATATCCGTGCTGTCGGGCTGCGTCACAATGTAGTGCGGCTGGGAATCGAAAGAGGCCGCAATGCAGAATTGATCGCCGGCCGAGGCGCTGCTGCCCAGCAGCAAATCCACCTCGCCGAGCTCCAGATATTGATTTAAATTGCCGGTCTGCATGAGCTGGTCATAGGTGTAGTATTTGAGCGTACAGTCGAGATTGTTGAAATCCAGGTAGATCTGAAGGCGGCGGATGTTCTCCTTGGCGCGCTCGTATACGCCGATGGTCTTGCCGTTGAAGCTGTTCAGATCGTAGTTCTTGATGGTCTCGTCGTTTTGCCGGGCCAGTAAAATGAGCTTGCTGTATCCGCAGTTGTAGCTGGGGTAGGCATAGTAGGATTCCAGGCCGTCCATGTAAAACTGCCCGCCCATCAAATCGAACTCGCCGGCGAGAAAACGGTCGAGCAGGACGTCGTTGGGCACCGCCACATACTCATACTTCCAACCGGTATATTTTGCAATTTCGTTGGGGTAATCGACAACAAGGCCGCTGCGCGTCCCGTCGATCGACGTCATACAGTAGCCGTCCGTCTCAGGAAAGGCAACGCGCAGCACCCGCGGCTGCTCGGATGCAAAACAGGGCAGGGCAAACAGACAGACAAGCACAGCGGTAAGCAGCGCCGCAGTCGATCGCTTCCATCGGCAGTTCCCGGATTGTTTCATAAAGCACCTTCTTCGTTTGGTCTATCATAAATGATGTGTGCGCAAGGGATCTGTTTGACGCACATGAGAAATCCTCATGCTGCCGCTGCGCTCATGGCACGAGCGGCGTCCGGTCATTGCAGAAGGAAAAGACGCCTGCGTCTGCCTGCCATGCGGTACAAAGTTGCAAAGGCTGCGCTTTGAAAGCGCCTTTTGTCGGCAGTCTGTCGCCTTGACGTATTCGTCCAGAGGTCGGAAAAAGACGCTTGCAGCGCATGGGAAGACCCTGCGGCTTGCGCCGCGACCCTTGTCGCGGGCATCTCCCAGGCGGCAACAGCCTTTTTTAAAAATGCGGTGTAGCTTGCCATCGGTTGCATTGCGCAAGGAGTTTGAAGAAATGGCGGGCGCGCCCAGGAGCGGCGAAAGAGCGGCGCCGTCGCCAAAAGGCCCTGAAGAACGGCGACCAGCGATGTCCGCATTGAAAAAGGAAAGCGGCGGCGGGGCTCTCAAGGCATTTCAGAAGAGAGCCCCACATGGGGTCGACACCGGATATTAGATACGGCCTGTATTTGTATGGAGATCGCGGCGTCGAAACCGTCTTTCGAAAATCCTGCCGCCGCAAGGCTTGATAGGACAGCGCGGCGGCGCGCAACCATAGAATCAGAAGGGGGGCAGATCTCAAAGGGCGACAAAGCGGATTCGATGCAAAGCCACAATCTAAGGGGGAGACCCGAGGCTCCATACAACGCGCTTTTTTCTTCAGCGCAAATACCGGTTCAAAATCTGTTCCAGCTCGTTGACCTCGATGGGCTTGGCAAAATGGGCGTCCATTCCGGCGCGAAGCGCCGCGCGCACGTCATCGTCAAACGCGTTTGCCGTCATCGCGATGATGGGGATTGCCTTGCTGTCGGCACGGTCCATGGCGCGGATGGCACGGGTTGCCTCATAACCGTCCATG
>CABRXB010000104.1 GCA_902474785.1 uncultured Eubacteriales bacterium
CCCGATAACGGGTGTGGGCAGAATCACTGCCTGCACCCGTTTTCTTTGCGTCTAGCCGGTTGACGTCTTCTTCCAAAGGCGCCACAATGCTCCCGCTATTTTCAGCGCATTTTCACAAAGCTTACAAAAAGGACGTCTATGATGGGCTTGCAAAGGAAGGTGAACTTTCATGAAATTCAGTCCAAAAATTCGCACCCTGGCACTCTTTACGGCGGCCATGCTGTCGCTGGCCGGCTGCGCGACTGACGACGATATCTCCCAGACCGACCCCAACCTCGCCCTCACGCCGGGCGAGACGCTGATCTCTTTGAGCGATAACGCCGTTCTGGTGGAGGGAGAGCCCGTCTCCCAGTCCAGCACGGTTTCGGTCTACGAGGGCGCCGACATCATCTACTATGAGGCCGGCCGGGGCGAGGGCTACGGGGAGGGCACGACCGCCGACGAACACACCGCGCAGGAGGCCGACGCCCACACCGTTTTGACCATCACATCTCCCGGCACTTACCGCGCCACGGGCACGCTCTCGCAGGGGCAGCTCGTTGTCGATCTGGGTCAGGAGGCGCGGGAGAATCCCGAGGCCCGCGTCACGTTGATTTTAGACGACGTTGATCTCACCTGCACCGTGGCCCCCGCCATTTTGGTGAAAAACGCCTATGAGTGCGGCAGCGCGCAGATCGAGACCGCCACCCATCAGGTCGACACCGGCGACGCAGGGTTTACCCTTGTGCTGGCCGACGACAGTGAAAACGTGGTCTCAGGCTCGTATGTGGCCAAAATCTACGAGCCCGGCACCACCGACAAACTCTACAAGTATGATGCGGCCATCGAGTCGCTTGTCTCCTTCAACATCGACGGGGAGTCGCTTGGCAACGGCATCTTGACCGTCAACGCCCAAAACGAGGGCATTGAAAGTCATCTGCACCTGACCATCAACGCCGGCGACATCACCATCTTCTCCAAGGACGACAGCATCAACGCCAATGAGGATTTCGTCTCGGTTTTGACCGTCAACGGCGGACATCTGCAATGCACGGTCAGTGGCGGCAGCGAGGGCGACGGGCTTGACTCCAACGGCTATATCGTCATCAACGGCGGGCACATCATCGCAGCCGCCGACCCAAACAGCCAGGACAGCGGCCTCGACTCTGACCTTGGCATCTACCTCAACGGGGGAACCGTGCTTGCAAGCGGCAACATGTACGACGAGATCTCGTCCGATTCCACGCAGCCCTATGCGGTGATGCAGCTGCGCGAGCTGCGCGAAGGCGGCGCGCTGACGCTGATGCAGGACGAACAAGGTGAGGCGGTCGCGGCCTTTGCCCCTGTAAACGATTATACCGTTCTCGTCTACAGCGACCCCTCGCTGCAAGCGAACGCCAACTACAGCTTCTGGGCGGTCTCTACTGTGACGGGCTCCCAATATGCAAGCCTTTACACAGACATCACCGCCTTTGAAAACGCACAGCAGCTTGAGACCTCCGCCGCAGGCAGGCCGGGTGGCGCAAGACCCAGCGCACAGCAGGGAGGCCCAGGCGCCATGCAGCCGCCCGAAGGAGAAACTCCGCCCGAAGGCGCGCCCTCTTTTGACACAGAGCCGCCCCAGCGTCCCTCTGGCGACGACCGACCAGAGGCCCCTTCCACACAGGGCGAGGGCACAGTTCCATCAGAGCAAACCCCCATCGACAACCAGACGACATGATGGGCCTTGGTTTTACAGCGTCGACACGACATCCTGCGCCTTGCTCCAAGTCGCCTTGACGCCTTGATCCCACGCCCCCCCCGGGGCCCGGCAACCTGCCGCCCCGTTTTCATAGAGAGCCGCCGGCCGCGCGCCGGTCGGCGGCTCCCCTCTCCCCTGAAGAGAAACGCGTTTTTCCCTAAGGGCGGCGGGTTCACAGGGCCTGCCGCCCGCCCCTCCTTTTTCCTGAAACAAATCTTGCCCTATGGCGCTGCAACCCATTGTCTCACGAACGTCCAACCTTTGAATGGTTGATACTTTGCTTCCTCTCTTTCCCCCGTCTTGCAGGGTGTTTTCCCTACAAGGCGGGGGTTTTCCTCTGTTTCAGGTCGTCTGCTTGCATGCGGCGCAGCCGCCGGGTATAATAGAACACACGCGAACGAACTCCAAGAGATTCAAGGGAGGCTTTTCGATATGTTTTGCAACAGTTGCGGCGCAAGACTGCTGGGCGGCGTGCGCTTTTGCCCTTCCTGCGGCGCGCAGCAGGGCGCGTCGCCCTCCCCATCCGTCCTGCGTCCCGCCGACGAGATCGACTATACCCTGTATGGAGACGACATGCAGCTTGTGGAAATTGAGCTCGACCCCGGCGAGAGCGCCGTGGCCGAGGCCGGCGCCATGACCTACATGGAGGCCTCCATCAAAATGGACGCCATTTTGGGCGACGGCAGCGGCAGCGACGAGGGCAAGGGGCTGATGGGCAAGCTCGCAGGCGCAGGCAAACGCGCGCTCACCGGGGAAAGCATCTTTATGACGCTCTTTCAAAATGTGGGCAGCGGCAAAGCCAAAGTTGCCTTTGCCGCCCCCTATCCCGGCAAAATCATCCCTGTGGAGATCAAATCCTTTGGCAGCAGCCTCATCTGTCAGAGATCGGCTTTTCTGTGCGCGGCCAAGGGCGTGTCCACCGACCTATACCTGCATAGGAAGATCGGCGCGGGATTTTTTGGCGGCGAGGGCTTTATCATGCAACGACTCACGGGCGACGGGCTGGTCTTTTTGCACGCCGGCGGCACCATCATCAAAAAAGAGCTTGCCGCCGGGGAGTCGTTGCGGCTTGACACCGGCTGTCTTGTCGCCATCAGCGAGACTGTGAACTACGACGTACAGTTTGCCTCCGACATCAAAACCGGGTTGTTTGGCGGCGAGGGCCTATTCCTCGCGACCGTGTCCGGCCCCGGCCACGTCTGGATGCAGTCGCTGCCCTTCTCGCGCATGGCAGACCAGATCATCTCGGCGCGAGACAAAAATCAGGGGGAAAACAAGGGCTTCAACAACCCGCTCGGCGAGGTCGCAAGCGGGCTTGGCGGCGCGCTTGGCGGGCTTTTCAAGGGGTGAGCGCCCCTTGTGGCCGCTGGCTATGGGCCGGTAGCGGCGATATTGTTTTCCGTCTGGGGCAATTGCAACGCCGCTTTGCCGAGCCGCCGGGTTGGGCGACCTGCAAAATCCCGACCGCTTTGGCGGCAGCTTCCAACCGTTTGCAGTTTGGTTTAGACGGCGCAACAACCTCTGATCACACAAAAAGGGGCAATCTCCCGGATTGCCCCTTTTGTCATTTGTTGAGGACTGCACCATGTTTATCCCGCTCTAATGAGCGCAGGCATTGTTCATGAGTTGGCCTTTTGCCGTTTGTGTTCCCTGTGGCTTTGTCTGCTTGGGCCTCTATCCGCCATGCAAATCTCAAGCGTCGGCTTTCGCGGTCTGCGAGCCACTTGGCCCAAGGGCACATGTTTGAAGAGGACGCGGCCCCTCTGCAAATTCACCGATACAATGGGAAGTTCGGTCTGCCCGGCATTTTGATGCCCCGTATCACCAGGCGTCGGATGCGGTGCGGCAGGCATTCCCTTTGGGGCCACTTGTCGCGGGATTCCGACAACCCTCTGAAACGTTTCCATGCCCGGTCATTTGGCAAGGTTGACTTTGCAGCCTCGCCTGTCCTCTTGCCCAGAGCAGCCTGTCTCCCGGAGGAAATCATATGCACCAACGCCAGACGTTTCCGATGCAACAGCCTCCTGGGTATCCAGTTTTGCATCGCCGGATAAGCACCGTTTTTAGCTTCTGCCTGTCCTGCACGGCAAAATCCTGTGCGGCAAGGACGAATGACCAATCGATGCGCTGACCTTGACCCATCCTTTCCACTAAGACCTTCCCCTATGGAACCCTTTTTGAAAGGAGTTGACCTCTTGTTATGCGAGCGGTTGCACCATGTTTTTTTCGTAGGGATTATAGAGCAGGTTCCCCTGCCCGTCATATACGGACTCCTCGCCATACCGCCAGTCGTCGTCTCCATCCACGCGTTCCCCCGCCTCGTTGATGGAAATTTTCTGCACCACCGTGCGGTGGACAAATCCGTAGCTGTCAACGGCCTCCACCAGCAGCGTCAGCGTCTTCCCCGCGGGGATCTCCAGTTGCTCCTCCAGCGTGAAGCCGCTGTTGTCCCATGTCAAGGCGCCGGGCGCAGTCCTCTCGGCGGACGCTTTGAGCGACACCGCCGCGCTGCTGCCATTGGCATCTTTCCAATCCGGCGTTCGCCGTTTTGTCACCTCGTCGTCGAGCAGATAGAGCAGCTCCACGCTCACAAATCCCGCGTTTGGCGCGTCGTTCCCATTCACACGCACGTCCCCGTTGAAGCGGCAGACGCCCGGATTGCCCGGACTGTAGGTCCAGCTTCCGGAGTAGCGCGCGGAAAGCGTGGGGAGATAGTCGTCTTTCAGATTCAACCAGAGCTGAAGCGTCTCCACCTGGGACACCTCCCCGTCGCGCTGCGTCACCGTGACCTGCGGCACACTGAAAACGTCAACGGGGACAACGGCTGAAAACTGGTTGTCTGTCCGCTGCATGGGAATCTGCCCTTGCCCCAGCGACAAAAAGAGCTCTGTGTCGGGCGTTGTCCTCTTCGGGACGACGGTAAAGGTGATTGGCACGCACAGCGTGGTCGCATCAAACGCCCCCATCTCACAGTCATAGCGATCCAGAATGGCGGCCTGCTTTTTCAGGCTCTCCTCCACAGCGCCCGTGATGTTTCGCAGCACATTTGACTGTTCTCTTGACAAGGCGCTCAACTGATTCTCCACGTTTTGCAGCCTGTTTTCAAGATCGTCTTTGACCCTGTTTACGGTGTACAGCGTGATCAGGGACAGCGCCAGCACAATCCCGAGCAATGTCGGCAGCCAATGTTTTTTCATGGATGTTCTCCTCTTCTTCTACCATTTTCTTTCACAAAGCGCTGTGCCCGGCACAGCCCGCCCCGCCGCGCGGCCTGCGGGCCGCGCCCGTCTCTTTGCGCAACACGCTTTGTCT
>CABRXB010000105.1 GCA_902474785.1 uncultured Eubacteriales bacterium
GGGCGTCGCAGCCGGCCTTCAGGCTCTTCCGGCAAGGGCACAGGGCAGTCGGCTGTGTGCAGCAGCGACCCCAACGCAGCGGCAAAGGGCTTTTGGGAGAGAGCAAACCGACGACCTTTGTAAACGCGTCGACTTCGCGCCTTGGCAAAGGGGCCGTTCTCTTCTGAAAGCCACGCAGGGGCGCAAGCTTCAAAGAGAAGGCCGCAAAGGGGCGGGGTTTTTCGCCCCATCCGCGTTTGCGGCCTGCTCTCACTATTTCCGTTGATGTTCAGAAACCGTCAGCAGCTCTCCGGCACGCCTTGAGCGAAAGAGCTCTACCCGGCAACAGCCGTCACGCGCTGCAAAAGGCTTTTTGCTACGCAATGGCGTATTTGTCTCTTATCCCTGCATCAGTTCGTCCAAAGAAACCACCTTGTCTCTCGAGGGCGGCGCGGCGGGCACATCCTGCCGGCTCTCGGTCTGCGTAAAGGTCATCTCCATGACCAGTTTGCCGATATAGTCGCCCTTGAGCTCCATGAGGGCGCTGCCCTTGGTGGCGCTCGACTCGGACTTCACCGCGATCTCAAAGGGAAACGCCCCGCCCACGCGCAGCGCAAAGTCGACAGAGCCATCCAAAATCTTGTCGTCTCTCTCGCGCAGCGTCATGTCAAAGGTCAAAGCCTCGAGGCTGTTCCACATATCGGCATCGACCGACAGGTCGCCGTCCAGCAGTCCGCTCTTGATAAACGCGGCCACCAGCGTGGCCTTGGTGTGGCTGACGCGATAGGTGGTGGTCTGTCCAAGCTCGCTCTTTTTGAGGTACTGGTCGCCATAGAAGAGCTCGAAGATATCCGCCATCTGCTGGGCGCGTTGGCCGGTGCTGCCATAGCCCGTATTGCAGGAGGCGTAGAGCACGCGGCCGATGGTGATGTCGTCCGTCCCGGTCTGGGGAAGCCCGGTCAGCAGCAGCGCCATGAGCTCCTGTGTGTCGGGAAGGGCCGGCACATTGTCCACCTGAAGCCAGGCGGCATCCTCCCAGGTGGGCTCCACAGTCTTGAGCAGATTGCTCTTGAAATAGGCCGTATTCTCTTCCCCGTTGACAATAAGCGAGGCCGTGATACGCTCAAGCAGCTTGAACATCTCGTCCATCTCTGCCGCTTCTTCCTCGTCCCAGGCCGAACTCTTGACCAGATCGGCGATGAAGTCGGGCGTCAGCGAGACCTCTGCGTCGAGCGACAGATTGCCCCCGTGGATGAGGCCCTTGATCGTGCTCTTGGCGCTGGCGGTGTGGTGCTCGTCGTCGCCATACAGCACGGCGGACACGGTGCCGTCCATGCCGATGGAATAGGTCTTATCCTGCGCAAGCTGCTCCTTCAGAGAGAGCGAGAGCAGATGGTTGTAGACGGTAAAGCGGCTGTCGATGTCCTTCACAATGGAGGCCGCATCCTCCAGCCAGACAATCTGATAGTAGGAATCCCAGTTGACATCATAGCCAACGGCCTGCGCAAAAAAGCGCACGGGGATCAAAATGCGTCCGTTGTCGTCCACCAAAGGGGGGACGTCCATCTTCACAGCAACGGTCTCATCGCCCTCGACCACCAGAGTGTCGCTGTCGAGCGTGGCTTTGACAACGGTGCCGTCTGCAAACGTGGCCGTTGCGGTGCGCGCCAGGGCATCCCAGTCCACTTTGGCGCCCATGGTCTCCAAAATGCTGCGCAGCGGCAGCATGGTGCGCCCGTCGACGATGATGGGACGGGCATCCTCAAAGGTGAGAAATTGTCCGTTGAGGTTGACGTTGAGCCCATCGGGGTAGGGGCATCCCATCTCCTCTTTCTCCTGGGTGTGCATCTGCTCAAACCAGGCGTCCCAGTCCTCTTCGGTGAAGGTTTCCCAATTGGACGTCTCATCCGTGGAAACGACATCCATCGCCCCCTCGTTTGCAGGCAGCTCCTCGGCCAGCGCCGGCAGCGTGCCCCCCGTCAGCAGTGCAATCGCCAGCAAGACGGTCAGCAGCAGTTGTGCAGGGTTTCTTTTCTTCATAACCGATTCTCCTCTTCTTCGTTTCATCTATGGCTTTATGCGTTTTTCATCATTTGGAGTTGCCAACATGTCGCGTTACTGGGTCGGCCCCACAAAATGTCTGTCCCCTCGTCCACGGCCGCAGCTTCAATGGCAAACGGGCGATCCTCTCATTTTCCGCCTGTGCCGCGCAGCCCGGCTCGCCTGCCAGTATGGGGCGACAGAGCCGGCGGCCATGCCCCCAATGCGGTGCGCGAGAGTGAAACGGCAACAGAGGCGGCGATTGCCGCGGTCAACTGCCTGCTCTCAAGGGTATGCGTCTTCTCTCAACGCCACAACCAGCTTTTGCGCGTTAGGGCAAATCGCCTTTTTGGAGTTTTGCACAAAATTACAACGCTGTTTCAACTTGTGCCCATTATACCATGACCATCCATGCCAAGTCCAGACACAAAAAGGCGCATTTCATACGTTTTTCAGCCGCCTCCAAAACCAGGGTTTTGACACAGAGGGGCAACCATTCAGGTCGAAATATGAGACCCCTTTTTGTCACCCGCTGCCTTGACCCGTGAGCGGGCCCCGACAGGCGGCTGCGCTTTGCAGCCTTCCTTTTGTTAAAGGGGCGCATTGGCGCCCCATGCAATCTGCTAACAAAAAACTCCTTTTTGAAATGAAACTTGAGCGCCTTGCGCATCTAATGGACAGATTCCAAAAACGCCGACTTCCGACAAAACGCCCAAGGGCCGGCGACCAGCCATTGAAAGGAGGAACCCCCATGGACTTTGACGCCTTCGCCGCACGCCTGACCGAACTGCGGCCCCGGCTGTATCGCACGGCCCGGCTGTATTTGGGAAGCGAGGCCATGGCGCTTGACGCCGTGGACGAGGCGGTGTACAAGGGGCTCAAACATCTAAAAAGTCTGCGGCAGCCAGATTATTTCGACACGTGGCTGACGCGCATTCTCATCAACGAATGCAAACAGGAGCTGCGCCGACGGGGACGCGAGCAGGTCGAGGCGCCGCCCGAGCAGGCGGCGCAGGATTTTGACGCGCTTCCCTTGAAGGAGGCGGTGCAGCGTCTTCCACAGGAGATGCGCGAAGTGGTCATTTTGCGTTACTTTTCCGACCTCACGCTGGCGCAAACCGCCCAGGTGCTCGGGCTCGCGCCCGGCACCGTGTCCACGCGGCAGCGCCGCGCGCTGCAACTTTTACGACTGACATTTTTACCGGAGGAAGGGAGGATCTTCGATGAATCGTGAACAGGAATACCTGGCGCTGCGTCGCGAGCTCGATCAGGCGCCGCCCGCGCTCGATCACACCCCCGACAGGGCAAAAACGCGCCTGTCCCGCAGACGTCGCACGCTTTTCCCCGCCGGAGGGCTTTGCGCCTGCGCCCTGCTGTTTGTGCTGCTGGTCAATATGTCGACCACCTTCGCCCTCGCCTGCTCGCGCGTCCCTGTGCTGCGCGAACTGGCGGCGGCCGTGGCCTTCTCCCCCTCGCTCAGCGAGGCGGTGCGCCACAACTACGTCCAGCTCATCGACCAGTCGCAAACCCAAAACGGCGTGACGGCGACAGTGGCTTATGTGATTGTCGACGAGCGCCAGCTCCACATCTTTTATACGCTCGAGCTCCAAGACGAGGCGCAGGCATATCTCACCGCCGTCCCCGCCCTTTTTTGCGAAGACGGCGCGCCGCTTTCCGGCGCCATCTTGACCTATGGCAGCCCGGACGAGCATGAGCTGCATCAGATCACCGTCGACATTGTGGAGGGCGACATGCCAGACCGTCTGCTGCTCACCTTGCCTGTCTACCGTTATCCCTCGGAGGTCATGAGCGAGCCGCTGACAGGCCCCTCCGACGCCGACCAGGAGCAGCCCGCCGCGACATTTGACTTTGAGCTGAGCTTTGACTCCTCCCGTATCCGAAAGGGTAAAATCCTGACCCTGGAACAGGCTTTTGTGCTCGACGGACAAACGCTGACCCTGACAACCATGGAGATCTACCCCACCCACCTGCGCTTAAACCTGCGCGCCGACCCGCAAAATACGGCCTGGCTCAAGGGCCTTGTCTTTTCCCTGGAAGATGCGCAAGGGCATCGCTTTTCCCGGTCGGGCGGTATTTCCGCCACAGGCGAGCCCGGCACCCCCGCCATGCTCTCCTATCGTCTGGAAAGCCCCTATTTCTACGAGAGCGACCAAATGACGCTGCGCATCGAGGGCGCGCTCTGGCTCGACAAGGACAAAGAGCGCATGCGCGTTGATCTGGCAAACGCTGCGGCAGATAATCTGCCGGAAGAGGTGTCCATCCGCTCCATCACAAAACAGGCAAACGGGTGGGAGCTCATCTTTGAGGCGCCGCGCAAGGCCGGCCACAGCGCACAGATGCTCTTCCTGTCGACCTACTACGACGAACAGGGCACGCCATACAGCTTCCAAAGCTGGTCGAGCGACACGCAGGGCGGGTCAAACGGGGAGGGAACCTTTTCCATGCGCTTTGAGCTCGCAAACTACGACGAGGACGTCGTATGGCTCTCACCCGCCTATACCCGCATGACCACGCTGCCCGAACCCCTGCAATTTTCCGTCCGGGGGTGAGCGTTTCAAGGGGATGCCAAGGCTTTTTAAGCGTCTGCCTATACGCCTCTTGCACCCTTGGACTGTCTTTGGCCGCAGGACGGCTCTCCTCCCTGCCCGCTAGGTTTCGCTTCTTGACAGCCTGTGCTCCGGGAATCCCTTGGCAAACAGTCTCCCCGGCCCAGCGTCAGAAGCGGCTCTGCCTTTACCCCGGGCGCCTGCCCCAAAGAGTGTTCGCCATCTTTTCTGATGGCATGGCCTGAAATCCCTCCCGGCGAGCGGCGGCCCCCCGTCTTCAAAACCATTCCCAACACCCACGCCCCGCCTTATTGCCAAGCCTGTCTTCGGCGCGGCGTCATCCCGGTTTTTGGAGCTCTCTGCCCTCCCATGCCCCGCCATGTCTATGGCGCCCTTCACGCTGTCTTTGGGCCCGTCTTAATCCGTCCCCCCTCTTTGACCG
>CABRXB010000106.1 GCA_902474785.1 uncultured Eubacteriales bacterium
GCCGTCTGGCGCGACGGGCGCTCAGCCGCCGCTGTCTGAACCTGAAAAAGAGCCTGCATTCGCTGCGGGCGTGACAGAGCAAGGGCAGTCGGATGTTCAATCGGCCTCCAACGCGGTTGCCTCGGAGAGAGAGGGGCTTGACGCATTGGTTCGAACCAATCAAGCGCCGGAAGTTTCTGCTGTGGCGTCTCCGCAGCCGGACGCAAGCGGCTCCAAACCGGCAAACGGCGTGATTCTCAATTTGAAGGATTTAAAGGAGCGCCGTCAGGCGGCCGGCAAAACCGAGCGCGAGGATGGCGCAGGGGGAAAAGAGGGCGCGCACGCTGCGGAGGAGAAAGAGACGCGCACGCTGCGCCGTCCGGCAAAGATTGCCCAGGTGCGCTCCTTTGTTCAGACCCGCTTTGAGGAGCAGAACATTGAAAAGGATGGCCTTCCCATTGAGCAGGACCGCCCCAAATTTGTTGTCACCCTGCCCGATGAAGTCTATCAGATTGGCAAACAGACCGCCCCTGTGCAGGAGAGCGAGCCGTCGGAACCCGACGACCCATCGCTGACGCTGGAACAGTACATCACAGGGGACATTCCCGCGCCCGACAAAACAGAAAAGCTCTCTGCGCCCGATCAGCAGGAGCCAACGCAAGAGGCGCAAGAGCACCATATGCCATCCAAATCGGCAAAAATGCGTCCGCGCAAGCTGATCGACAGCAGGGTGCTGGAAGAGCAGCCCAACGTAGCCCACGTCACGGCGGCGCCCAGCCCGATCGACCCTCTTTTTGAGGAAGAGGAGCCGCTCGACTTCAAAACGCTGCGTCAGCCGCAGCCCCATCCCCTTGACGGCATGCCGGGAAAGCAGCCCGTCAAAGAGCTGATCGGGCGCGCAAAAACCGCGGCTTCGATGGTGAAGCTCTCGCTGCTGTTGCTGCTGGCTCAACTTGCCCCGCTGATCTTTGCATTCGTCCCGGCGATCAGGCCGGCGGTTTTGACCGACCATAAGAGAGCGGCCTTCCTTGCCGGGGGCCTGCTTCTCGTGCAGTTGGCGCTCTCCTTTGAAGTGATGCGCGGCGCAGGAGACGAGTGGCGGCAGCGCCGCCCGGCGACATGTAATCTGGTGCTGTTTGTCTGTGTGCTCGCCCTGCTGCAAACGGGCATCGACGCCACAAAGGGCGCGGCCATTGTCACCATGTACCCGGCGCTGCTGCTCTTTGGGGCGCTGTACAACCGCCGCGCGATGCTCAAAAAGGCGGCGGCCGACGGAAGACTGGTGCGCTCCTCCAAAGAAAAGTGGGCGCCTTTTGTGTTGCAGACAAAAGACGAGCCGCCCGTCTCTGTGCTGGTCAGCGGGGCGCGTTCCTCCTTTGAGGGCTATTTTACCCGCCTGTTTGCGCTGTCCGACGTGGACAAGCTCGCCACTCTGCTCTTTCCGGCAGGCGCTGCGCTGGGCGCGCTCTGCCTGGTGCTCAACAAAAAAGCCGCTGTGCCCTTGCCTGCGCTCACCGTGCTGCTGTGCGCCTTTGGCGCGGTGACGCCCTTCTCGCTGCTGCGTGCCTACAACGCACCCTATATCAAGCTTTCAAACACCCTGCGCCGGCGCGGGACGACGATTGCCGGGGCCGATGCTGCAAAAGAGCTCTCCTCGTTGCATGAAATGCTGCTGACCGACGATGAATTTTTCGGCAAACAGGCGCCCACCATCGCCGGCGTCAAGCTCTACAATGGGCATTCACTCGAGGAGAGCGTGCTCATCACAGCCAGTGTAGCGCACATCTTGAAGCTGCCCACAGAACATGCGCTGCTTGCCATGCTCGACAACCGCGCCGACCGTCTGATGAATCTCACCGAGATCAAATATCTTGAAGGGGGCGGCCTGTCTGCCTTTGTGGGCGGTACGGTGGTCATGCTGGGCAATGAGCGGTTCATGAAGCAGAATATGATCCACGTGCCCAAAGACGATGTGGCCCCCGCCATTGAAAAGAGCGGCAGGGTGCCCTTGTATCTGGCCTGTGGCGGCCATATGGCAGCCGTCTTTTCGGTGGGCTACACCATCGCCCCCGCCAATGCGCGCATGCTCTCGCGCCTGACAAAGGCGGGCATCGGCCTGTTGCTCTCAACCATGGACCCTCTGATGACGGGGGAACTTGCAGAATGGATCGCCCTGCTCGATGCGGGCAGCGTTCGCACGATAAACCCCAGAGAGAGGGAAGATCTGCTTGCGCAGCCCCGGGAGCAAGACGAGGCCACGGCCATCAGCATTTCGGACAATCCCTTTTCCATGGCCTGGAGCCTTCTTGCCGCCTCGCAGCTTCGTACCGCAACGCGCATCAGCGCCGCAGTGGTGCTGTTGGCTGTTGTTGCAGGCGCTGTGCTGTGCGGCGTGCTGCTTCAGGTGGGCGCCCTCTCTGCTCTCGGGTTGCCAGGAATGATGCTTTTTGAACTGGTCTGGATGCTTCCCGTGTGGTGCGTCACCGCCCTGACCACAAGAATTGACAGATAGAGTATAGAAGAAAACGGTGGCAACAAAATGCGCCGAACAAAGAGTGGTGCCAAAGAGCGCCATGTTGCAACGCATGTTCGAGGGGGGAACTTCATGAACAAAACCAGCGGTAAACGAAAAATCATCACCTGCCTGCTGCTTGCCCTGCTGCTGTCGTTTGCGCTCTGCCCCATGGCAGACGCCTATGACGACGACACGGTCATCCGCGTGGGCCTATCCTACAGCGGCGGGGCGCAGCCCGCCTTCAATGCGCTGGCCGACCGCGGCTATGTGATCGGCTATTTTGAAGGCGACGACTTTTATGCGGTGGGGGAGCTCTCCAACCGCTATGTCGCTTTTTGCAGGGACGGCATGCTCTATACCAGCGGGCGCACCGTGACCACCTCCGATTCAGGGGGCGACACGGTGTTCAAGCCCTATCATCTGGAGGTGGAGCGCGATTTTGACAGCATAGAACAGGCGCAGTCCTACATCGGCGAGGTGCGCGCTCAGGGCTATTCGGGCGAGATTTTCCCGGCTTATTTGCGCGGCGTCTTTCGCGTGCGCATCGACCACTATTCAAGCAGCGACTATGCCATGCAGGATAGAGATCGCATCCAGTCTTACACCATGGGGGATGCGGTTTCGCCAGTCGGGGGAGAGAGCGACGTCATCACTGTGATCGACCTCAACGATCTCTACATTGCGGCCGAAATTGCCGCGCCGCAGGGGTGCTGGCCCGCCGTCAAAGCCAGAGGCGACGAGACGCTCAAAAACAGCCTGTATTACTACAATGGCGCCTTCGAGCTGCGCCGCCTCTCGGGAGGGGATATCACCCTGCTCAACACGCTGCCCCTTTCAGACTATCTCAAGGGCGTTTTGCCCTATGAGATGAACGGCGACTGGCCGCTTGAGGCGCTCAAGGCGCAGGCGCTTTGCGCGCGCTCCTATGTGCTCTACAATTTGGGAAGACACAAGGACTTTGACATTTGCAACGCCACCCACTGCCAGGTATACTATGGCACCGCCAAGGAGACCGAGCTCGTGCGGCAGGCGGTGGAGCAGACCAAAAACGAGGTGGTCACCTACAACGGCAGGGTTGTGAGCACCTACTACTTCTCGGCTTCAGGCGGTTACACCGAGTCCGCCAAAAACGTTTGGGGCGGCAACGATGCGCCCTACTGCGCCGCCGTGCCCGACCCCTATGAGGATCAGAGCGCCATCACCCACTTTGCCAAAACCGTGACCTTAAACGAGTTGACAACGCTGATCGCCTCATGGAATACCGGCATCGACAGGGTGGCCGACTGTTATGTGTCGACCTACACCGAGCCCGCCCACAACGTTTACGCCGTCACCTTTGTGGGGGAAAACGGAAAGACACATACCATCTCGGGGTGCGACAACGTGCGCATCAAGCTCTCGAGCCTTGTCAAGAGCCCCAGGTTTGACATCTATTCGGGTGGGGATTCTCTCTTTGCCAACGACGGTGTGCAGTTGCCGGCAGGTTCGCTGACCGCCATCACCGCCGATGAGACGCTTGTGCAGACTGCTGCAACCCCCTATATCATCACGGCCAACGGCGTTGTGCAGGCGCAGCGCAGCCAGAACAGCGGCGGCACATTGACGTTTTCAGGCTCCGGTCTTGGGCACAATGTGGGCATGAGTCAGTTTGGGGCCAAGGGCATGGCAGAACAGGGCATGAGTTACCAGGACATCATTTTGCACTATTTCACCGGAGTGGAAATTCGGCGTCTCACGGAAATGGGGTCATGACATTGAAGACAAGTGATTTCTCCTTCGACCTGCCGGAAGAGCTCATCGCGCAGACGCCGCTTGAACGGCGCGACGCCTCGCGCCTTCTGGTGCTCGATAAAAAGACCGGCCAGACAAAACACCGTCATTTTTGCGACATCGCATCCGAGCTCTCGCCCGGCGACCTGCTGGTGCTCAACGATTCACGCGTCATCCCGGCGCGCCTGTTTGGACGCCGGGAGAGCGGGCCGGCCGAGGTGGAATTTCTGCTGCTGCGGGAACGCGCCGCCGGCCTCTGGGAGACCATGGTGCGTCCCGGCAAAAAGGCGCGCCCGGGCACCACGTTTTCGTTTGGAGAAGGGTTGACAGGGGACGTGCTCGACACGTTGGAGGGAGGACTGCGGCTGGTGAGGTTCACCTGTGCCGGCAATTTTTTCGAGGTGCTCGACCGCATCGGGAAAATGCCGCTGCCCCCCTACATTCACGAGACCTTGACCGAAAACGAACGATATCAAACGGTCTATGCCGAGCACCGCGGCTCGGCCGCCGCGCCCACTGCCGGGCTGCATTTCACGCCCGAACTGCTCGAGCAGGTGCAGCGGCAGGGGATCGGCGTCGCCAAGGTGACGCTGCATGTGGGGCTCGGCACCTTTCGTCCTGTAAAGGTTGATGACGTTACACAACATCATATGCATGCGGAGTGGTGCTCCGTCTCGCAGGAGACGGCCGACGCCGTGAATGAGACCAAGCGGCGGGGAGGACGCGTCGTGTCGGTGGGGACGACAAGCTGCCGCACG
>CABRXB010000107.1 GCA_902474785.1 uncultured Eubacteriales bacterium
CCCGCGCGGCACGTTGCCATAGGCGGCGTAGTAGGCGCTGACATCCTCGCCCACGATGCCCACGGTGGGGCGCCCGGGCACATAGCCATGGGTGATGAGCGCGTCGATGACCGGCTTTGCGCTGGTGGAGGGAATGGCAAAGCCGATGCCCTCATAGCTGTTTGCCGTCACCTTGACCGAGTTGATGCCGATGACTTGTCCATAGCCGTTGACCAGCGCCCCGCCCGAGTTGCCGGGGTTGATGGCGGCGTCGGTCTGAAGCAGCACCATGGTGCGATCCTCCATGACGATCTGGCGGTCGAGCGCCGAGATGACGCCCGCCGTCACCGAGCCAAAGAGCTCCATGCTCATGGGGTTGCCGATGGCGACGGCAAGCTCCCCCACCACGAGCTCGTCGGAGTCCCCGAACACGGCGCTGGGCAGTCCGGTTGCGTCGACCTTGAGCACGGCAAGGTCGGTCTGGCGATCGCTGCCCACCACGCTGGCCGTAAACTCCTCCCCCTCCTTGGTGATGACCGAGAGCTCCTTGCCCCCCTCGATGACATGGGCGTTTGTGACAAGGTAGCCGTTTTCACTGATGATGATGCCCGACCCATAGGACACGGCGGTGCCGCTGTCCGACACAACGCCGACCACGGCGGGCGACACCCGCTGCGCGATCTCGGGGATGGAAAGGCCGCTCTCCTGCACGCCAAACAGGGCGGAATCGGCATGGGAGTACAGCGTCAGCTCAGGGGCGTCCTCCCTGCCATACAGCGCGTCGTCTCCACGATTCGTTTGCGTCGACTGCTGCGGATAGGTGGGCGCCTCGGGCTGATTTGGAGCGGGGTCGTTTTGGCGCAGATTGGCCCGAATCCAAAGCGCCCCGCCCAGACAAAGCAGGGCGATGAGCAGCATGAGGATGGAAAAAATCAACAGTCCGCGCCCTTTGCGCGGCGGGCGTCGGTAGGAGGTGTCGGCGCCTTCCCAGCCATCGTTCCACTCATGGCGGCGCTCCTGCCCGACGCGCTCCTCTCTGTCAAAGGGGTCGTTCATCAACATCCACTCTCCTTTTTTCAAAGGCTTTTATCCCGTTGTCAGCCTTGCACTGACTATCATTTGCTTCAACTGCCTGTTTAGTCAATGGGTTCGCAATGATCGCCCTGCTCCTCCGTCCACTCCGATCTGCCCGGCTTACCCGAAACGATGTTGGCGACGGTGGGCCTCTGCTGGTAAAGCGGCAATGTGAACGTGATGGTGCAGGACTCTCCCAGCACGGAGTCTGCCTTGATCGTGCCGCCATGACGGTCGATGATGGTCTTTGCGATGTAAAGCCCAAGGCCCGAGCCGCGTCGGTCCAGGCTGCGCGACTTGTCTGTCTTATAAAAGCGGTCGAACAGATGGGGCAAATCGGCCTGCGGCACGCCGTCTCCGCTGTTGCAGATGGAGCACACGGCCTGACGGTCTTTCTTGTCGAGCCCGATGGTGAGCTCGCCTCCATGCGGCGCGAATTTGACGGCGTTGTCCACAATGTTGTAGATCACGCGGTGAATGGCGTCGACGTCGCCGCGCGCTATGATGACCTCATCGCCCATGGAGAGGTCGAGCAAAAGACCTTTGTCGCCGATGTTCTTTTCAAAGGAGATCAGCACCTGGCGCACCGTTTCACACAGGTCAAAGGGTCCGATTTTGAGCTCCACCTCGTCGGATTCGAATTTGGCGAGGTCGAGCAGCGTGTTGACCAGCCGCGAGAGACGGCGCGTCTCGTCCGAGACCAGTTGCAGGTAGTGCGGCTGGAGTTCGGGCGGAATGGTGCCATCCAGAATGCCGTCCACAAAACCCGAGATGGTGGTCATGGGCGTTTTGAGATCGTGCGAGATGTTGGCAATGAAGGAGGTGCGCATTTGCTCGGTTTTGTCAAGCGAGTCTGCCATGTTGTTGAAGGCCATGGCCAGCTCCGCCATCTCGTCGTCGCCCACCACGCGCACGCGCACGTCAAAGTGGCCCTGTCCAAAGCGGCGGGCTGCATAGCTCATGCTTTTGAGCGGACGCGTCATGCGATTGGCCGTGAAATAGACGGCCAGCAGCGTCATGGCCAGCACGCCGTAAGAGGCGGTTGTGAAGATACGCATGAGGGCATCCATGGTGGTCTCGGTCGACTTTTGAATGCCGGACGTGACCACGATGAGCCTGCGGTCTCCCAGGGAAACCGTGCGTGAAACCACCTGTTCAGGCTGTGCAAAAAGGCCGGTGAGCTGCCCTTCGTACCCCGCCGGAGCGGCCAGAAGCGCCAGCGTGTCGGCCCCCAGCGCCTCGGGGGTGATAGGGCCCGTCAGCCCGCTGTCGAGCAGCAGCTTTCCGTTTACGTCCATGATCACAATTTGGCAGTCGGCGCTGTCCGACAGCATTTCCATGATGCGGTCGAGACGCTGTTGGGCCGTTGTGTTTTCCTCCCGCACAACCTCGCAAACAAGGTCTGCAATGCCGCCGAGCTGCCGCATCTGGCGATCCTGTGTATACTGATAGACCATGCCGTAATAGATGGCGGCCAGTCCCACAAAGCTGATGACGATGATAAAAAATGTCTCTGCCACATATCTGGTGGACAGCCGTGAGCGCATTCAAGTGCCTCCCTTTTTAGCCCTCTTTTCTTATGCCCTATACGGATTGTACCGCGTTTTCCCACATTTCATGCTCTTTTGTATGCTTTAAGGGCGCGCCGCAAGCCGCCGCAAGCCGGTCGTTGCCACAGGGCAACGCCCCGGCCGGCCCTGCGCAGGTCGTTCCCGCACGCAGGGCCGGCCGGGTACGCGCCTGCGGCGCGGCATCCGGCGGGCGGCGGCCAAGCCTAGCCCAGCACTTCAAATTTATAGCCGACGCCCCACACCGTTTTGAGATCCCACTTGTCGGACACGCCGTCGAGCTTTTCGCGCAGGCGCTTGATGTGCACGTCGATGGTGCGCGAATCGCCGAAGTAGTCAAAGCCCCACACCTCGTCGAGCAGTTGATTTCTCGTGTAGACCTTGCCGGGATTGGAGGCCATGTGGTAGAGCAGCTCGAGCTCCTTTGGCGGCGCGTCGACCAGCTTGCCCTTGATTTTGAGCTCGTAGTTGGTCAAATTCACCGTCAGGTTGTCGTAGCTGACCTCCTTGATGTCGCTGCCGCCCGTCTGCACCTGGACGCGGCGCAGCACCGCCTTGATGCGGGCCACCACCTCCTTGGTGTCAAAGGGCTTGACAACATAGTCGTCCGCACCCAGCTCAAGGCCCAAAACCTTGTCAAAGGTCTCGCCCTTGGCTGTGATCATGATGATGGGACAATCGGAGGTCTTGCGGATCTCGCGGCACACCTGCCATCCGTCCATCCCCGGCATCATGATGTCGAGCAAAACGATGTCGGGGTGCTCCCTGTGAAACAGGGAGAGCGCCTCGTTTCCGCTTTGCGCAAGCACCACGCTGTAGCCCTCTTTGACGAGGTACAGGCGCAGCAGCTCGCAGATGTTGTTGTCGTCGTCGCAGACCAGCAGTTTGATGTTGTCCATGTATCGGCCTCCTTGCTCATCCTTACCGGGTTCCCATTTGTGTTATTATACACCATATCCCCCTCAAAGTACATCAATAAAATATGAACAAGGGCATCCTTGCACTCCCGCTGCCCACGCGATATAATAAGAAAATAGCCGAATTGTTGTAGCGGGTGATTAAGAGGCAAAATAGTGTGAAGTCGCAAGATTTTCATGGCTTTGCAAGTTTCCATATTGGCGTGTTTAACGCATTGTCTGACCCCTTCTGCCGCCCGAGCCCGAGGGCTTTTAAAAATATAGTAAGGAAATTAAGAAGCGGGGATGTCATTTTTAGATGAGAGTGAAGAGCAAGCACAGAAAAGAGATACCCATTTGTATATCGTGAATATCGTTTAGCCGAGATTGAAATTTAAAGGGAAATAGGATATAGTTTATCTGTCAAAACGACTGCGTTGTTTTAATATTTTGCACAGAGCACGCTGCATAATATTAATAAAATTCATGCGACTGAACTGGGAGTTGATCGATTCTAAAAGACAAGGAGGAGATAACAAATGTGGATATGCCCCAAATGTGGGAGAGAGTTTAAAAGAACAAATCAGGGACATTATTGCGGAAAAGCGCCTGAAACAGTATTAGAATATATAGATTCGCAGCCATTGGAAACACACTCCCATTTAACGGAAATGATGATTACATTGCAAAATAGCGTTCCCTGTATCAATGAACGTATTTTATGGAGTATGCCGTATTATGAAAAAGAAGGAAAATCCATCTCCTTTTCTGCTTGTAAAAAGCATATTAGTTTTTATGTAGGGGTTGAAGCCATTGGAAAGTTTGCAACCGAGTTAAACGAATTTATCACAAAGAAAAATGCAATCTATTTTCCTTATAATAAAGCATTGCCAACAAAACTGATTGCAAATATTTCTAAATGGTGTTTAAGCTGATTTGACAAACTTTGTATAACGCAACTGAAAATACCAGAGTTAGCTGCCCTTGTCAATGACAAAGCAAACGGCTTCGCCGTCATTGACAACTCGTCTGCCCCTGCTGTGTGGCAATCAAGAGAGCGACCGCCTCCTGATCGGCATACTTGTTGCACAGCAGAAGCAGAGACAGCCTTGCTATAAGCGGCTTTCAGAGCATTTCAAAAGTGAGTGGTATCTTATCTTTATATCCTTCTGAAATGCTTTTTAGCAGCGAAACATCACGATCTCACTTGACGCTTTTTTGACGCCCGCGCTTACAAAAAGGACTTATTAAGAGATATGGCCGGATTAAAGCAGAAACGGCGAAAAGCCTTGATTTACAAGGGCTTCACCGTTTAACTGTAAACACTCATAAGACGTTATAAGACGATTTTCGTCTGTCAAATAATAAAAAAATGCGGCGCTTTTGAGGATGCGCCAAGGCTTTTCATTTGCAGCGCCCTGGCGCTGTGTGTCACATCGAGGAAAGGGGAACGACACCCACCATGAAATTAGGTATCGGAGGACCGCTACCTGAT
>CABRXB010000108.1 GCA_902474785.1 uncultured Eubacteriales bacterium
GCCCACGGCGCGGATGCGCTGTCCAAGCGGCGTCTTATAGAGGAAAAAGGCCAGTGCCAGCACAAGGGCAAAGGCGATGTAGGTGACGACGTTGTGCCCGGAAAAGATGGTCCCGATCACGGGGATATCCTCGATGATGGGAATGTTGACATTGGGCAGCACGAAGCTCTTGTGCGAGGAGGAGATGCCGGAGCTTCCCGTCCAGACATAGAGCAAAAAGATGGTGCCGTTTGAGCCAATGGTGTTGAGCGCCACGCCCGCCAGCGTCGCATCGGTCTTGAGCGTGAGCACGAGATAGGCCAAAAGCGCGCCCAGCAGTCCGCCGATCAAAATGCCGGCCAAAAGGCCCGCCCAGCTTCCCCAGGTGGGGCTTTTGGTGAGCGACGAGACAAATACGCCCGCGAGCGCCGAAAAGAGCATGATGCCCTCAAGACCCATGTTCAGGCAGCCCGCCTGACTTGCGATGACGGCGCCCAGCGCCGCCAGCAAAATGGGGGTGGCCACGCGCAAAATGGAGGCTGCAAAGGCAGCGTTTCCAATGACCGAAAAGAAGTTTTCCATGACTTTACGCCACCTCCTTTGTGCCGGCCGCTTCCCCGGTGGCCTCTTTGACAATCATTTTATGCCTGGTTCTCGACAAAAAGCTCTTGGCCACCAGCAACACGATGATGATGGCCTGAATGACCTTGACGATCTCCATTTGCACGCCGGTGCGGCGCAGCATGATGTCGGCTCCGATGCGAAGCCAGGCGAGAAAGCCCGCTGCCAGCGGGACATATTTGGGGTTGTTTTTGGCGAAGATGGCCACAATCACGCCGTCCCACCCATAGCCGGTCAGCATCGTCCACTGAAATCTTGTGTACATTGAGAGCATCTCAACCGCGCCGCCGACGCCTGCCACAACGCCGCTGAGCATCTGCGTCCCCACCACGGCAAAGGCGACAGGCAGGCCGGCATAGCGGGTAAAGCTCATGTTCTCGCCGGCCGAGCGCACGGCAAAGCCCCAGCGCGTCTTGTAGAGAAACAGGTAGGCCAAGACGCAGACCGCCACGGCCAGCGCCGCGCCGCCGATGGTCAGGCGGTATTTGGCGATGATCTTGGTCATGGGCGCCGTGTCCTCAAACAGATAGGAGACGATGGCGCCGGCGTTTTTGTCGCGAAAATAGTTTTTGATGACATACATGGCCATCGAAAAACACACATAGTTGAGCATGAGCGAGATGACCAGCTCCGAGGCGTTCCACTTGTGTTTGAGAATGCCGGGGATGGCCCCGAGCACGCCTCCGACCAGCGCGGCCAGCATGATGCAGACGGCGGCGTGCAGCCCCTTTGGAAGGTTGAGCGTGATGGCGGCCACCGCCGCCACCATGCCGCCGAAAAAGAAGATGCCCTCCGCCGCCAGGTTGAACTGCTTGGCGGAAAACACGATGCTGATGGCGACGCCCGTGAAGATGAGCGGCACCATGAGCTCGAGCACGTTAAAGAGATAGCGCGCGCGCTCGAGCGGCCCCAAAAACATACAGCGAAGCGACTCCACCGGCGTTTTGCTGACGGCGAAGATGACCACCGCCGTGATAAAAATGCCGATGAGAATGGCCACCACCATGCGGATGAACTCAAAACGCGACCCGGTGTCCTTGAACAGTTTTCGTCTTTTGCCCGCCTTATCCATGGACAACGCCGCTCACCTCCTCCGGCGTCTGCCGTTTGACGCCCAGCATATAAAAGCCCAGCTCCTCTTCCGTGAGCTGCTTTGTGTCGGGATAGTAGGCGACGATCTCGCCGCCGTGCATGACCACAATGCTGTCCGACAGTTCCAGCGCCTCGTTGAGGTCGGCCGTCACCAGTAAAATGGCGACCCCCTCGTCGCGCATCGCCACAATGCGGCGGCGGATGAACTCGGCCGCGCCCACGTCGATGCCGCGGGTGGGCTGGTCGGCCACCAGCAGCGTGGGGTTCGAGGACATCTCGCGCGCCACCACCACCTTTTGGATGTTGCCGCCCGAGAGCATGCCCACCACCTGCTGCGCCGACTTGCATTTGACGGTATACTCCCTGGCAAGCGCCTCCATGTCCTGTTCGATGGCGCGGGTCTTGAAGAGCACTTTTCCGGTGTAGCGGGGATCCTCCGTCTTGCCCGCCAGAATGTTAAAGGAGATGGTCTGGTTTTTCGCCACGCCATACACCATGCGGTCGGAGGGAATGTGCGCCAGGCCGCGCGTTCTGCTCTCGTGAATGGGCGCATCGAGAATGGAAACGCCACCCAGCGTGACAGATCCCTTTGCCCCTTCGCGCAGGCCGGTGATGATCTCAACAAGCTCGCGCTGCCCGTTGCCCTCCACGCCGGCCACGCCCAAAATCTCGCCTCTGCGCACGTCGAGCGAGACGCCGTGCAGCATTTTCTTGCCAAGGCTGTTTGTGTATTCAAGCCCCCGCACCGACAACTCGGTCTCTTGGGGCTTTGCGTCGGTCTTTTCAATTTTGAGCACCACGTCGCGCCCCACCATCATGCGCGAGATGTCGGCCTCCGACAGACCGGCGACATCGTAGGTGCCCACCGTGCGCCCCGCGCGCATGATGGTGATGCGGTCGCACAGCTCTTTGACCTCGCCGAGCTTGTGGGAGATGAACAAAATCGTGTGCCCCGCGTCGCGCAGATGCTTGAGCTCCACAAAGAGCTCTCTTGTCTCCTGCGGCGTGAGCACGGCGGTGGGCTCATCCAAAATCAGAATTTCCGCGCCGCGCAGCAGCGCCTTGACGATCTCCACACGCTGCTTGAGGCCCACCGAGATGTCGCCCACCAGCATGTCGGGGTCGACCTCCAGATTGTACTTTTGGCCGACCTCCCGCGTCATCTCGGCGGCCTTTTCAACATCCATGGTCAGCCCTTTTTTGGGCTCGTAGCCCAGCACCACATTTTCCGCCACGGTGAGCTCGTCGACCAGCATGAAGTGCTGGTGCACCATGCCGATGCCAAGCCCGATGGCGATGTTGGGGCTTGCGATCTTCTCGGCCCTGCCCTTGACGTAAATGGTCCCCTCATCGGGCTGTTCCAGCCCAAAAAGCATCTTCATGAGGGTGGATTTCCCCGCGCCATTTTCTCCGCAGATGGCGTGGATCTCCCCCTTTTCAACCGAAATCTCAACCTTGTCGTTTGCCAGGATACCGTTGCCGTAGACCTTTGTCACATGCTCGGCCCTGAGGATTTCGCTCAATGATTACCACCTCTTCTTCAGCGACATACGGCCAAAAGGCCGCGCCCTTTTGACTGCTTTTGAAGAAAGCGCTCTGCGCTGCCGCAAGGGTTGCCGGCGAACGCCTCTTCTTCCGGGGGTTTTTTATAAGCCTTTCTTTTTCCACAGGACAGGCAATCGCAATGGCACAAAAGCAAAGTTTTTTTCGACTTCCAAACTGCAAAACGTCCTTTTAGCCGCGCCACAGCCCGTGCTGATTTACTGTTATCATACCATAGGGCGAGCCGGCAATGCAATTGCCGGCAACCACGTTTGCCCCTCGAAGTGTGTCAAAAAACAGGCGGTCTCTTTGTCGTTTTTGTTCAAAAAATCACACCTTTTTCCCCAAAGCGTCACAAAAGGGTTTGCGTTTGACTTCACAATATCTGCTATGGTATACTAAAGCCAAAAGCAGAGCATACCTAAAACAACATGCAAAAAAGCGGGGAGGAACAAAAGCCACCTGAGCCTTTGGCTTTGGAATATAATACAGGGAATGGAGATGTTCGTATGAATATCACGATCACCACCAAGAAGTTTCATCTGTCGGATGAACTGCGTGCGCGCATCGACAAAAAGCTCTCCAAACTTGACCGCTATTTTCGCGACGATGCACAGGCCACCGTGCGCCTCTCCACGCAGAAAAATGATGAGATTGCAGAGGTGACCGTCGTATCAGGAGGGCTTCAGGTTCGCGCCGAAACCCGGTCGGACGAGATGTTCCATTCGCTGGAGGACGCCGTTGACAACCTGGAGCGCCAGCTTCGCAAGCACAAGGCCCGCTTAACGCAGAGGCTGCAAACCGGCGCGTTTGACGGAATGGCCACCCTGGATGAGCCGGAGGAAGACCCCTTTTCGCTCATCAAGCAAAAACACTTCCAACTCAAACCCATGGATGTGGAGGAGGCCATCCTCCAGATGAACCTTTTGGGACACGCCTTTTTTGTCTATCGCGACGCGCAGCAGGATGCCGTTTGCGTCGTCTACTGCCGCAAGGACGGCGGCTACGGGCAGATTGTCGCCGAGTGACCCAAGGCAATTTTCCCCTTTGCGTAAAACAACCAATGCGCCCCCCGCCCTTTCCGCGGGGGGCGCTCGTGTGAGGAGAACAACATGCAAACGATGCTACTTCAGGCGCCCTGCCTCTTTGGGCTCGAGCGGTATGTCAAAGAGGAGATTTACGATCTGGGCTATGAGATCGACGATGTGATGGACGGCCGCGTGACCTTCACCGGCGACCTCGAGGCCGTCGCGCGCGCCAATGTGCACCTGCGCTGTGCCGAGCGCGTGATGCTGCTGCTGGCGCGCTTTCCCGCGCGCACCTTTGAAGAGCTCTATCAGGGGGTGCGCGGCGTCGACTGGCCGGCCTTTGCCGCCAGGGAAGACGCCGTGCTTGTCACAGGCTCTTCGGTCAAATCGACCCTGACCAGCATTCCCGCCTGCCAGCGCATCGTCAAAAAGGCGGTGGTCGACAAGCTGGGCGCGGCCTACGGTCTGACCCATCTGCCCGAGACCGGCGTGAAGCTGCCCGTGCAGTTTTTTTTGCTCAAAGACGAGGCCATGATCCTGCTCGACACCAGCGGCGCACCGCTGCACAAACGCGGCTACCGCGCCGAGGGAAATTTGGCCCCCATCCGCGAGACGCTGGCGGCGGCGCTGGTGCGCGCCTCGCGCTACCGCGGGCGCGAGGTCTTCGCCGACCCCTTTT
>CABRXB010000109.1 GCA_902474785.1 uncultured Eubacteriales bacterium
ACCTTGCGCGCGAGCAGCAGCAGCTTCACCGGCGCATCCTGCGCCGTCTCATAGGCGGCGCCAAAGCGCAGCGCCTCATCCTCATAGGAGAGCCCGCCCAGCTCCTCGCTCATGGCCTGCTCAAACACCGCGTTGACAACCTCCAATATGGCGTTGCGGCTGCGAAAATTCATGGAGAGCGTGAGCTGCCTGCAGCGCTCCCCCTCGCGGAAAAGAGGGGCGAAGGTTCGTCGCTTCTCCACAAAGATGCGCGGCTCGGCCTGTCGAAAGAGGTAGATCGACTGTTTGGCGTCACCCACAAAAAAGAGATTTCCCTCCTCTTTTGCAATGGCGCGAAAGAGGAGGTCTTGCAGCTCGTTTGTGTCCTGATATTCGTCGATGAGAATCTCCCGATAGCGCCGCGCAATGTCCTCTGCCGTTTCGGTGGGCAGCACGCGCCCGCCTTCCACTTTCTTGACCAAAAGTCCATAGAGCAGATGCGAAAGATCGGAAAAATCGAGAATGCGACGCTCGTTTTTGGCCTTGGAAAACTGCTGCTCGAGCGCCAGCGTGAAGTCGCACAGGCCGGCCAGCGCGCCCGAGAGCGCGGCGGCATCCTCATTTGCCTGCTGCGTCCGAAGAAAAAAGCAGCCGCTTTTGAGCAAGGACATCTGATTTTTCACAAGGTCGCGCCGCGCGCTGACGCGCTGCTTGCGCGCCTCGTCCGCCTTACGCGCCGGGCCAAACCGCGGCGCTTCAAAGGCGTCGAGCAGTTCTGCGGCACGGTTGAAGGCGCCCGCTTCGACTGCGCATTCCAGCTCTCCGAGCGTTTCTTCATAGATGCGCAGGGCCGGAAGGTATTTTTCTTCCAGCACCTCGTCCTCCTTTGCAAGCGCCATCGCCTCACGCAGCAAAAGCTGCGCATAGTCGATGCGCAGCGCCGCTGTTTTGAGCAGCTCTTTTCCAAAGGGCGTCTGCTCGAAGGGGGACGGCGACTGGTAGAGCGCCACCTGCCGCTCCAAAAAAGCGGCGCGATTTGGGTGCGCTAAGGTCAGGCGGCGCAGTTGATCCACGACTTCAAGAAACTTTTTGTCGTCGCGGGAGCCGGAAAAATAGTCCACCGCCTGCAAAAAGTTGGCGTCCTGTTGCTCATAGTACCGCTCAAGCAGCTCGTCGCGCACCGATTCGAACAGCAGCGTCAGCTCGGTTTCAGGCGCGATGCGCACGGTGGGCGACACGCCAAGCGCCCCTGAGAACTCGCGCACCAGCTTGTAGTAAAACCCATCCATGGTCTCAAAAGCAGCCGACGGCATGAGGGCGATCTGGCGCTGCAGGTGCCGGTTGTTGGGCTGACGCCCCAACTCCTGATAGAGCGCCCTTGTCATCTTCTCGCGCATCTCCCCTGCCGCCGCGCGCGTGAAGGTCACAACGAGAAAATCTGTCACATCGCAGGGGTGCGCCTGATCGAGCACCTGCTCCAAAATGCGCTGAACCAGCACCGCTGTTTTGCCCGACCCCGCGGCGGCGCTGACCAGCAGCGTATGCCCTCTCGCTTCAATGGCGGCCCGCTGTTCCTTTGTCCACTGCACCTCAGCCATGCCCATTCTCCTTCCCGATCACCACTTCCCAAAACTGCTCGGCGCGCATGGGCTGCAATGTTCTGGCCCGCCCTTCAAAGCGGCACACGGCGCGCATCTCACAAAAACGGCAGGCGTCGATTCCATCTTGTCCCACGCTGCGCACGGGGTCGATGGAGACGCCGCCGCCGCGCAGCGCCTGCGCCGCGTCGCACAGCAGTTTCTCGGTGTAGTGCGCCAGCGCCCCCAGCTCTTCAAGGGAGGCCAGAGAAGAGTAGCGTCGGTCGACGACAATCTGGCCATCTTTGTTTTTTGCCGTGACCGGCAAATAGTCAAAAGCGCCGCTCTTGTCCATCGAGAGCAGAAGCTCCTGCTCGTCGAGCAGCAGCCCGTTGCGACGCGGCTTCCGTTTGGCGCGCAGTTCACTTTGGGAGACGTCGCGGCTGTCGGCAGCCACCACGTCGAGCCGCACAGGGGCGTAGACCACGCCGGCCGGCAGCAGTCTATCCCCGTAGCGCCCCTTTCCGTTTTTGAGCAGCGCAAAGAGGTAGAGCAGCATTTGAAGGCCGATGCCGCGGTAGAGCTCGGCATAGTCGATGCGCTTTTTCCCGGTTTTGTAGTCGACTACGCGTAGATAGGTCGCCCCGTCTTTTTGAAGACCGTCGACGCGGTCGACCTTGCCGCGCACCACAACGGCGTCCTCCCCCTCTCCGATGAGCAGGGCAGGGATGTCGCCGCCAATCGTAAGCTCAAAGTCGAGCGGCACAAAGTCGCTGTGTTTGAGCTCGTCGAGCAGGATGTCGATGGTGTGATAGAGGATGTGGCGCAGGCGGTCAAAGAGGGTGCGAAAGCGGGCGTCCTTCTCGTCAAAATCGGGAAGGTGCTCGGCAAGGTAGGCGCCAGTGATGTCGTCGATGCGCGCGCGCGCCTCCTTTGACGACATGCTGTTTCTCACATCGGCCGGAAGATCCTTGAAAAAGAGCTCCATCACATGGTGCAAAAATGTGCCCGCCTGCATCGCGTCGAATTCATGTTTTTTGCGCGGCTTCAAGGAGAGCCCATACCGGCAAAAGTGGGAAAAAGGGCACTGGGCATACCGCTCCAGCGAGGTGGGAGAAAGCGCGCCGCGCCGTTGATAAAGCGCCCTTGCAACAGCGGGATGTGCAAAAGCCGGGTCGCTCCCCGCCTTTTCCATGGCTCTCTCGAGCTGCGACAGACGCGGGGCCAGCAGCGCATCGCCTTCAATCGCCGCTCGAAGCGGCGCCTTCATGGGGTGCCCATCCTCCAGCGTGAGCAGCCGTTCAAGCGCCTGAGCGGGCGCGCAAATGGACTTTGGCGTCTGCCTCCACGCCTCGATGTCCACCTGTGTCAGAGCCGGAAACAGGCCCTTGAGCGACATCAGGTAGGGCGATGGCCGCCGCTGCTCCTCCCCCGAGCGCAAAGCATAGGTCAAAGTCAGCGTCTTGGTGGGGGCCATCATCGCGAGATATGCATAGTAGCTCTCCTCCAACGACTCCTGCACGCCGCCCGGCGAAAGCGCCATATGATGGCTGCGCAGGCTCTGCTTGTCGAGATCGGTCAAAAGGCCGCCGGTTGTCGGGGGCTTTGGAAAACTGTCCTGTGTGAAATCCATCACAAAGGCATGCTTCACCATGCCGGGCATCACACGGTCGGCCCCGATGACCAGCACACAGTCGAGGGTGGCCGGGATGATCCCAAGGCGGCTTTGCGACGCCGCCAGACGCAGCAGTTCCGCATAGCGTCCAGCCGACACCTCTGGCTCGGCCAGCGCCTCCATCTGTTCGAGCAGGGAGATCACCACCTCGTATGCCTGCTCATATTCCAGGGCTGTTGCCTCGTCCGCATCTTCTCTGGCGCGCTCGATGCGCGCTTCGAGCTGCTCTTTGACGCCGACGTCCTCCATCAGCGCGTAGAGCGCACAGGAGATGCCGCGCGCCCCGCCCGTCGACAGGGCCCGTTCAAGCGTTTGCAACGGCGCGATGGCGCGCATGCGCAGCGCCTCAAGGCGGTGCAGCCGCCTTCGCGCGCTCTCGTCGAAGACGCCGTCAAACCCGTCGGGGTGCAGGGAGAAGGGTTTTGTCCAGCGCCTGCCCCGCAGATTCCACGCCGCCGCATAGCTCTCAAGACGATCCACCTCGTCAACCTCGAGCCCCGCAAGCCCGGTTTTGAGGTAAGCCAGCACATCGTCGCAGGCGTAACCCACCGTCACCGCCTGCATCGCAGAAAAAAGCAGCGCGGCAAGCGGCTTGTCCATCAGGTCGCCGCGGTTGTCAATTTGCAAGGGAATGCCGAATTTGCGAAAGGTGGCCTCAAGCACGCCGCTTTCAGCCGCCTCTCGCACCACAACCGCGATGTCGCGCCAGCGCTCGCCCTGCCGCGCCAGTGAGCAAATTTGGGCGGCCACGTATTCGGCCTCACCCGCCGGCGTCACCGCGCCTGCGACAGCAAGGTCTTGCAGCGGCCCCTCCCAGCAAGGCGCGCCCTCTTGGAAGGCATATCGTTCGAGGTGACGCAGAGACGTGGGCGCGGTCTCGGGGGGCAGCGTCTCTTCCGGTAAAAGTCCACAGCCCAACTGCTGCGCGGCGCGGCGAAGCTGCTGCGCCGTCGCCCGGCAGGGGGAAAAGAGGTCGAGCGCATCGTCACCTCCCCCCTCCTCCCCCAGAAGGCAAGCCGTCACCGTGCTGCCCGAGGCCAGCATGAGCTCAATGGCTGCAAATTCCTGGGGGGTAAAACCCTTGAAATGCCACAAAAAAAGATCGACTGAGGCAAAGAGGTTGTCCTGCCGCAGCAGGTCGCAGGCGGCGTCCAGCGCAAATTCGGCGCTCTTTGTCTCGCCCATGCGGGCCAACATGCCCTGATAGAGCAGCGCCAGATCGTGCAGCTTGTCAGACAGCGCGCGATCCGGCAGCTCCTGCGACAGCGCCATGAGATCGTCGGGGTCAGTCTCATACGCTGCAAACTCCTGAAACTGCGAGCGGAGCAGCTCGATGAAATCTGGCTTTTGCGAAGCGGCCCCAAAGTGCCGCAGGTGGGGGCGCAGCGGCTGCAGTGCCCCCGAGAGCAAAATGCGCACGCCGCCTAGGCGGTCGAAAACATAGTCGGGCAGGCGGCGAAAGCTGAGCACCTCCACCCACAGCGAGAGCTCGTCGCCAATTTCTTCGAGCAGGCGACGCTCCATCGTGACCGAGAGCTGCTCTGGCACCAGCACCAGACAGGGTCTGGCGCCCTTGCGTTTCAAGAGCTCTTGGGCCAGTTTTTGATTTCGATTTGCGCTGGGCATTCCAAATATGAGTTGCAGCAAGACGACGCGCCCCCTTCTTCCCATTATTTTATCACAAGCGCATGCCGGGGAAAAGC
>CABRXB010000110.1 GCA_902474785.1 uncultured Eubacteriales bacterium
CGCACATAGTAGACGAGCGCCTTTTCGGGGCCGCCAACACCGTCATTTCCATACCAGACGCCAAAGGAGACCTGTTGTCCGTCCTGCGAGAGCATGGCCCAGCGGCTGTTCCAGTCTCCCCCGCCGTAGTTCTCCGGCTTGTTGGCAAAGCGCATGCCCGAGGGGATCACGTCGTTGATCAGATAATACCCCTCTTCCGGCGTCTCTTCAAAATCCGCCTCAATGGTCACCCTGAGCAGCGACGACTGTGAGATGTCTGCGCCCTCCACTGGCGTGATGGTCTTGGTCAGCGTGGCCAGACGCTGCTCCTGATGGGAAAGCTGATCGGCGCTTCCGAGATAGCAGACAAACAGCGAAAGCGCAGGCTGCGCCTGCTCCTCTTTTTGTTCCACCAGCGCAAAGCTCTCGAGCTGGCGCCTGTTGAGCTGCAGTGCTGCGATGCCGCGCCGTCCGAGCGACACCGTCTGCTCGGCTCCCTCCATGCTCACCGTGACCTCCAGGGGGTTCGATGCCGCCGGCTTGTTGCGTACGGCATAAAAGAGCTGCTCAAGACAGGTGGTCACCTGTGCAGTTTCGTTGTCCCGCAGGTAGCGCACCATGGCCAAAGCGTCGTCCTTCGCCGTCACGCTGGCGGTCAAAAGCGCCAGCGCCGTGTTCTCCGCGCGGTCGGCCGCATCGTCCTGATCCAGGTAGAGCGCCCCATCCAAAGACACAAGCTGCGGTCTGATCCAGGTGTCATAGGCCGCTTTCGCGCCGTCGTCATCGCCGATGGCGGCCAGCGCCGCCACCAGAATCAGCTTCTGCCGGTCGGTCAGAGGCTGCACCCCGGAATTCTCCTCGGGCTGCCACGCAAGCAACGTGTGAATGTCGCGCAAAACGGGCTGCTTCATGGCGGCAAGGCCCAGATAGGCGGCTGCCGCGTCGTCTGGCGTGGGCTCTCCGTACAGGACATTCCAGAAGTAGTCGGCCAGCCTGTCGTGCACGAGCTCAGGGGCGACTAGCGCCGCCTTCGCCGTGAGCAAAACGTCGGCCGACATGGTGGGCAGCGGACAAATTCCATCCTGCATTGCGAAAAGGGGTTCGCCGTGCGGCAGCGCATCCCCCAGTTCAGGCGCCAGCTCGAGCAGCAGGGCGGTCGCCCTGTCCGCTGCGATGCGCCGTTCGGCCCGCGCCCCGCCGCCTGCCGCAAGGTCTGTCAGCAGCGACCAGTAAAAGGCGGTCTCCCTGTCGCAGATGCTCAGCGTCACCGGATAGCGCAGGGGTGCAATCGTGTCAAGCGCCTCGATGGTTTGCTCTTTCATCACCAGGGTTTGCAGCGCGCTGCCCACCACCTCGAATTCCAGCTCCACAGCGTCTGTGTGAGAGGCGCTTTTGCCCGACACATGCAGGCGATACCGCCCCTGCTTCTGCTTGCCAAACGAGAGGGTGACATACTCGCCCGCCACGCCCGAGCCCGACCTTGTCATGCCCGTCGTCGCGCCCTCTTTGATCAGTTCGGCGGCAAAGGCCACCCGCTCGTTTTCGGAGAGCTGCTCTCCAAAGCCGCGCAGGGAGACGGCCAGCTCGTCGCCCTCCACATAGCAGTCGCTTCCCAGCACGTCGATGAAAAAGGGAAGTCCCGCCTTGATGTTTTGCACATCCTGTCCCGCCGCGGCGTCCTGCGTGACGGCAAGCGTGGTAACGCGCCAGCTGGTCAGGCTGTCCGCCAGTTCAAAGGTGGCCTTTGCCTTGCCCCTGCTTGAGGTGGACAAGGTCAAAAAGGCGGGATTGTCGCGAAAATCGGAGCGCAGCAGCCCGTCGTCTCCGCCCCCGCCGCCTTCGCCGCCTCCGGAATTGTCACGGGGAGTATAAGAACAAAAGGTGCGAATATTGGCGTCCCAGATGGGTTCAAAAAGGTCAAGGAGCAAATCAAAGGGGGTTTCCCAGACGGCCAGCGCCGCCTCATCGACCACGCTGACCAGCACCTGCGCCTCCACAGGGTTGCCCTGCGCATCGGCGACGGCGACGTCAAGCGTCACCTTGTCGCCCGGCGTGTAGCCCTCCTTGTCGGGTGTGACCGTGACCGTCAGCTCGCGCTCACTCGCCCGATAGGTGAGGTGCGCGGGGCTCACGGGGTAGATGTCGCGTCCGTCGAAATAGGCGCCGTAGATCCAGACATTCGGGATGTGCTCTTGTGTAAAGTCCATCGCAATGGCGTCGGCAGACTGCACCGCAAAATCGTGGAGATTGTCGGTCACGGGCGCCAGCAGCACCCGCCCCTGCGGGGCGTTGTGCGCATCTGCGCCGCCGATCCGGGTCAGCGTGAGCGGCACGCTCTCCCCTGCGACAAACGAATTTTGCCCATTCGTCTCAAACAGGTAGTGGACGTAGGCGTCGCTCTGGCTGCCCCAACTCCCAGCATTTGGATAGAGTTCAACCGTCTCCGCCATGGCGCGCCCGGCGCTGTCGGTGGTTGAAGCCTCGATCACAAAGTAGCTGTCCTCCCCGATGTCGTATGAAGACAAGTCGAGATGCGCCTGACCGCCCTGCGTCTGCAGCGTCACCTGACCGAGCATCTCCTCGGTGGTGTAGTAGCTGTAGGTGTTGACCATTTTTTTCTCGATGTAGTCGTATCTGGTACCCTCCAGCGTGCGGTGCCAGTTCAAAGCCTTGATCGCGCAGGAAAGCTCTCCGTCGACAACCGCCCCGCGAAAGGCGTCATAGTCCCAGGCGTCGGCAGGGGTTTCCCCCTCAAATGCCGTCGCGTCGATCTCGTGCAGCGAATAGGTGAGGCCGCGCCGATCCCCGTCGGGCTTCGCCTCGAGCATGCGGTTGCGCGGGAGGAAAACCATCTCGTGCGACGTGTACAAATAGGCGTCTTCGGCCTGCGCATTGGAGACGTTCAGATAGAGGGAAAAGGGCCGCCACTCGCTGCCCTGATCGGGAATCGAGAGCGTATAAACAGTGTTGCCCTGTTGATCGGTCGGGTCCAGCTGCTCCGACACATACCGGTTATCCCTGTCGCTGTACCCGGACTCCAGCGCCAAGCCTCTGGCCGGCGTGCCGTCGTAAAAAGAGGCGTGAAGGGAGATTGTTGCAGGCTGTGCAATGTCAAAGGCCCTGTTTTCAGAGGAGATATCGAGCAAATAGATGGGCTTTTGATAGTTTTCCACGTTGATGCTGCCCAAGAACACCTCTTCCCCTTCGATATCGGCCACGATGCTGTAATAGCCATAGGCAAAGTCCTCAAGGGCAAAGGCCCCGGAGAAGACGCCAAAGTCCCCCACCGTGAGCTCCGTCTCGTCGAGCGCGCTGTAACTCTCGCCTCTCGCATTCCACGCGCACAGCTTGAGCGCGACCTTCTTGGGCCCCATCGAGCCGATGCGCGGCTGCACCACGCCCCAAAAGTGCACGGTGTCCTCTGGCAGATAGACGCTGCGGTCGGTGTAGAGCGCCATGTAATACTTGCGCTGCACGTCGGTCTGCTCGGGCTGGGGCCAGGCCATGCTGTCGAGCAGATAGGGCGTTGTGCCCACGTCGATTGCAAGGTAGGAGAAGTTCTCTCTCGTGTCGGTGTGGGGCGTCTCGATCACGGCGAGCCCGTTTTCGTCGGTGACGCCCTTCGAATAGCCGTCCTGCATCACGGTGACGCCGACCAGCGGCTCCCCCGTGGCGGCACTGTTGACCCACACGGCAAGCTTTCCCTCGCCCGCGATGAGATAGGTGGCAATATCGCTGACCTGAAGCAGCTGCTCCATGGAGCAGCCGGGCTGCTCACACGCAGCCTTGATGAGATAGTAGCCCTCTTCCAGCGTGTCAGGCAGCACGAGGTGCGCGCCGTAGTCCTCCGCCTTTTTCAGACTGTCGGTAAAGGTGAGCACCGGTGTCGCCTGATCGGTGGAAAAGGTGCAGCCGGCGTCGCCCAGCTCCTTCTCATACGCATAGAGCGTCCTTAAAGCGTCCAAATAGCCCGCCTGATCGTGAAACCGGTAGACAGTGACCTCGTAATCCAATCCATAGGCTGCATTGGACGGATAGCAGAATATGGCCGGTACGCGGTCGGGCAGCACCGTGCTGCACTGAGAGCTGCGCCACGGGGGATAAAGCCCGTCCTCCCGATAGGAGGAGGTGCGAAACGAATAGGTCACAGGCTGCTCGAGTTGCATGCCGCCCTCGCTTTTGAGATCGCCGTCCAGCGTCACGGTGTAGTAGGTGTCGGCCTGCATGCCCTCGTGAACATAGACATAGCTGTCCCGAATGCGCTCAAAGTGCCCTTCAAGCGCGGGGGAGATGGAAAAGGACTGTTCGAGCGCCTCTGGATTTCCTCCCACAAAGCCCAGCTCGATGCCGCTGTCCACCGGCACCACAGCGCCCTGCGGCATAAAATGCGCCAGAGCAAAGGTCGTTTTGGTCTGAAAGGCGAAGCTGCGTCTGGCGTCGCCCTGTGAAAGATACAGGTTGTAGACCGTGTTGCCGCGCAGCTTCTCTTTGGGGGAAATGGCAAATACCACAGGCTGATCCGCATCCCCATCCTCAATCTTGAGCTGTTCCACCGTGAACTCGATGGTCGGCTCGGCCAAAAGCAGGCTCTGCACCTGTTCTTTGGTCGCAGGCTGCGAGGTGGACAGCGTAAATCCGGTGTCGGGCGCAATGCCGTCGGCATCCTGCGCCGTCGCCGTCAGCGTAAAAGCGTCAAGGTCAAAGGGGGCCTGCATCTGCCCGTCTGCCCCCTTTTTCATGCGGTGGTATTGCAGCATGCAAAGACCGGCCACCGTCACCACGACCAGCAGCGCCAGCACGAC
>CABRXB010000111.1 GCA_902474785.1 uncultured Eubacteriales bacterium
AAGGTGTTGAACATGTCGCGCTCGGGAATGTTCCCCTCCCGTTGAAGCAGGGAGAAGATGGGCGGAATGACGAGGGCGCCCTTGTCGATTTTGGCGCTCAGACGCTCCGGCAGGCCGCGCGGGATATTTTCATAGAAGCCGCCGCCCGTGATGTGGCACACGCTTTTGACGGCGACTGCCTCAAACAGGGCGAGCATGGGCTTGACATAGATCACAGTTGGGGTGAGCAGCGCCTGGCCCAAAGAGAGGCCGTCGAGCTCGGGCAGCGGCGTTGTCAGATCGCGGCGCTCCACGTCGAACACGCGGCGCACAAGCGAAAAGCCGTTGGAGTGCAGGCCGCTCGAGGGAAGCGCCAGCAGCACGTCTCCGGCGGCGGCGCTGTTTTTGTCGGGCAGGCGGGTCTCGTCTGCAAGGCCAACGGCAAACCCCGCGAGGTCATATTCCTGCTCGGGGTAAAAGCCCGGCATCTCGGCCGTCTCCCCGCCGATGAGGGCGGCGCCCGCCTGCACGCAGCCCTCGGCCACGCCCGCCACAATTTCGGCGATGCGCTCCGGGACGTTTTTGCCGCAGGCGATGTAGTCGAGGAAGAAGAGCGGCCTTGCTCCGCAGCACACAATGTCGTTGACGCACATGGCCACGCAGTCGATGCCCACGGTGTCGTGCTTGTCGAGCAAAAAGGCGAGTTTGAGTTTGGTGCCGACGCCGTCGGTTCCGCTCACCAGCATCGGCTTTTGAATGTCGGCAAGGTCGAGGCGAAAGAGGCCGCCAAAGCCGCCCACGTCGCTTGCGACGCCGGGGGTGACGGTGCGCGCCACATGGCGCTTCATGAGCTCCACGGCGCGGTATCCCGCCGTGATATCGACGCCCGCGGCGGCATAGCTTTCAGACTTCGATTGATTCATAAGGGCTACTCCTTTCCGCTCCAGCAGTAGGTGCAAAGGCAGTCTTCCGGCAGGCCGATGGCCTCCACAAGACGCGAAAGAGGTTGAAATTCCAGCGTGGCAAAGCGCAGCTTGGCGCAGATTTCCTTGCGCATGGCGCGGCCGCGTTCGCTTGACCCGTCGCCGTATTCATCGGCGTGCAGGTGTCCGTCCTTGCCCTCGAATTCCTCCATGGTGCGCCGCGTGATGAGCTCCATGTCGGAGGTGCTGCGCGAGAAGTTGAGAAATTTGCAGCCGTACATCACCGGGGGGCAGGCCGAGCGCATGTGCAGCTCCTTCGCCCCGTTTTCATAGAGGAAGTTGACCGTTTCGCGCAACTGCGTGCCGCGCACAATGCTGTCGTCCACAAAGAGCAGGCGTTTGTTTTCAATGAGCTGGTGCACGGGAATGAGCTTCATCTTGGCCACGTGGTTGCGCATGAGCTGCGAGGCCGACATGAAGCTGCGCGGCCAGGTTGGTGTGTATTTGATAAAGGGGCGCGCATAGGGCACGCCGCTTTCGTTGGCAAAGCCGATGGCGTGGGGCACGCCCGAGTCTGGCACGCCGCACACATAGTCGAGCTGCGGCAGGCCGCCGCTGCGCGTCATTTCGCCGGCGGCCAGCAGCTTGCCGTTTTGATTGCGCATGACCTCGACGTTGACGCCCTCGTAGCAGGAGTTGGGGTAGCCGTAGTAGTTCCAAAGAAAAGAGCAGACGCGCATCTTCTTCCCGGGGGGCGAGAGCTGTTCCACCCCTTCGGCCGTGACGCGCACGATCTCGCCGGGGCCGAGCTCCCGCAGGTCGTGGTAGCCGAGTTTTTGATAGGCGAAGGATTCAAAGGAGACGCAGTGGCCGTCGTCGTTTTTGCCGAGAAGGACAGGCAGACGGCCGACCCTGTCGCGCGCCGCGATGATGCCGTTTTCCGTCAGAATGAGAATGGAGGCCGATCCTTCGATCACGCTTTAGGCATAGCGAATGCCGTTTTCAAAGGAGTCCTCACAGTCGATGAGGGCGGCCACCAGCTCGGTGGAGTTGATGCGCCCTCCGGTCATGGCGTCAAAGTGCGCGCCGCGCGCCAGCAGTTGTTTGGCCAGCGCGTCAAGGTTGTTGATGACGCCGATGGTGCCAATGGCGTACACGCCCAGATGCGAATGGATGAGCATGGGCTGCGGGTCGGTGTCGCTGATGCAGCCGATGCAGGCGTTGCCTTCAAATTTGGTGCGAAAGGGGCTGTTTTCTATGTTGTGGATATACCGCTGAAAGCCAAGCTCCGGCGAGATACAGGCCATGCCGCCGCGCCGAATGCCCAGATGGGAGTGGTAGTCTGTTCCGAAAAAGACGTCTAAAATACAGTCGCGCTTTGAAATCGCTCCAAAAAATCCACCCAAAACAAATCCTCCGCAAGTCACGCCGGCACGGACGCCCTAGGGTCGAGGCGTCCGTGCCGGTCTGTTATTCAAAAGGCGCTCTTATGCAAAAAAGAGCTTTGAGAGCGTCATGGGCTCGATGTACTGCCCATCTTTATAGACGCGCATGTTGCCCGAGGCGATTTCATCGATCAAAATGACCTCGTCGCCGCTGTAGCCGAATTCAAACTTGATGTCGTAGAGCGTCAGGCCCTTTTGCGCCAGCTCGTCGCCCACGACCCTGGTGATCTTCTGCGTCATGTCCTTCACGGCGTCATACTGCGCGGGGGTCATCACGCCGAGCGCCGCAAGGCCGTCTTTTGTCACAAGGGGATCGCCCTTGTCGTCGTCCTTGAAGGTCATCTCGACATAGGCGGGAAGCGGCGCGCCCTCTTCAATGTAGTCGCCATAGCGACGCAAGAAGCTGCCCACGGCGCGGTTTCGGCAGATGACCTCGAGCCCCTTGCCAAACACCTTGGCGGGCAACACTTCCATGGTGGTGTCCTCCAGGTTGGCGCTGACATAGTGGGTTTTGATGCCGGCCGCCTTGAGCTTTTCAAAGAAGTACACCGACATGCGCAAATTGATGTCTCCAACACCCGCGATGCTCAGACCAACGGTGTTCGCGCCGGGGTCGAATACGCCGTTTTCCCCTGTGACGTCGTCCTTGAACTTGAGCAGATAGTTGCCGTTTTCCAGCGCGAAAACATCCTTGGTCTTTCCGGTGTAAACGAGTTTCATATGCCGTTTCCTCCTGTAACGTGAAATAGTCTTTTGATTTTAGTCTCTATATGAAAACCGGGAAAAATCTCACCCTTGAAAGCGCGGTTTTAATCGAGGGCCTGTCCAAACATTGAAGGGCTGCGCCCCGTTTGACAGAAAAGGCACGGTGGATTCCCCGAAAGCGGCGGATCTTTATAAGGGCAATCAACCGTTGAGCTGAGCGGCCAGGGCGTTGTCTTTTTCCAAGACGCGCGCCGCTTCAGCCGCGCGGCGGGCGGCGAGACGGTCGGCCAGGGCCTCGTCTTCCAGCGCCAAAATCTGCGCAGACAACAAGGCGGCATTGACGGCTCCGTCGATGGCCACCGTTGCCACGGGGATTCCCGCGGGCATTTGCACAGTGGAGAGGAGCGCGTCCATGCCGTCCAGCGTAGACGATTTGATTGGAATGCCGACAACCGGCAGTGTGGTACACGACGCCAGCGCACCGGCCAGGTGCGCCGCTTTTCCGGCGGCTGCGATCAAAACGCCAAAGCCGTTTGACTTGGCCGACTGTGCAAAACACTTTGCCTGCTCAGGGGTGCGGTGGGCCGAGTAGACGTGCGCCTCGAAGGGCACTTCGAGCTCTCTCAAGGTGTCAAGCGCCTTTTGCACCACCGGCAGGTCGCTGTCGCTTCCCATGATGACCCCGACTTTCTTCATGTCGATCTCCTCCTCGTGTCTCTTGTCTCCGGGCGGCCCCGGTTAAAAAAGAAAAAGACAGTTCTGCCTTGTATCAATAACAGAACTGCCCAGACTGCGGCTTACACCAGTTTCTTGCCACCCGAGCGGGAAGTTCCACGCTCTGTCCGTCAGTCACAAAAAACCTTTATTCGTCACACTGCTTTTAGTATATCGGTTTGAAGGCCGTCCGTCAAGATTTCACGCAGCCTGGCAGCGCAATTTCTGCGAAGTGCCTAATTTCCCCTTCCCCTGCGCAGTGTTCCATGGTGGATTTGTGGGCGGATACGGACGGTTTTGCCTGGGACGGTTATTGTTGGAGTACGCCCTCCCAGAAAATGGCGGCCTAATAAAGAGAAGAAGCTGTCTTTTGCGCTTTGGGGGAATGCTTGAAAAGATTGGATTGCGGAGCTTGGCCGCAGGACACGTCGAAGGTTTTATCAGCTTGTTTTTCCGATGTTTGCAGACAGAGATTCCAAAGCTCAAACTGCGCACCGGAAAAAGTGGGCCCTTGAAAAGCGCCGCCGCATGCGTTAAAGGAAGTCGACGCATCCGCCTTTTGTTTGAGGCTCCAGCCGAAGACAACAACGTCAAAACAAACCGGGCAAATCTGCAGCCCAAGGTCAGATGGCCAAAACATCAGTGAAAAAACCCCGCGCTGCGGGCAAAAAGACCGGCGTACGGGGCAAAGCAAGCTGCATCAGGGAGCGGACGACAGGGCGCCGGGGGGCGGGGGGACGATTGACCCAAGCGGGAAATCTTTGAGCAACGTCAGCAGCGCCGGATCATACCACTGGGGGTTTTGCCCGAGCGACGACGGATATTCCATGACGGCCTCGACAACGGCCATGATGCGCGAGGGCAGAGGGATGTTCTCGCCCACAAGCCCGGCCGGACGGCCGCTGCCGTCGAAACGCTCCCTGTAGTACAGCACAAAGCTGGCATAGGGGCGGGTGTCGTCAAGCTGGGAGAGGACGCGATAGCCCGCCTCGGTGTAGAGCTGGTCGTCGTC
>CABRXB010000112.1 GCA_902474785.1 uncultured Eubacteriales bacterium
TTGGCGAAGGGGCTGAAGCCACCTCGATGGTGGCGTGGCCAAAGTCGCCCTCGAGTTCAATGCGGTGCGTGTTGAGCGCAAGCCCCGGAACGCTGCGCACGACAACCTGTGTGTCGGCCACGCCGCAGGTCGCAATGGCGGCGGCCACCGCCACGTTGACATTTTTGGGGAATGCGGCGATGGCCTCCTGCGCGCTTCCCTCAAAGATGGTTTCCTCTAAATCGGAAAGGGGATGGTCTTTCAGATAATCGGCCCCGTCGAGGGCCTGCGGGCTCTTGAGGTTGACAACGCGGCAGGTCAGGGCGCCTGCAAGCTTTGCCGTGCGCATCAGATCAAATCCCCCGATGGCGCCCGAGGCGACATGCAGCTTGCGCCCGGTTTGCCTGGTGACGCGCTCAATGCGTGCGGCAAAGTCCTCGTCGGCAAGGGCGCCCACCGACAGGGCGATCACGTCGCAGCCAGCGCGCAAAGAGGGTTCTGCGATGTGCTTTAAAGCGTCGCCTGTCGCAGCCTCCACGATGTAATCGGGGCAGTGCGCCAAAAGCTCGGCAAGCGTTTGACAGGCGCGCCCACCGCAGCGGGAGGCAAGCCGTTGCGCGGCCGCCTCGTTGGGGTCGAGGAAAAAAGCCATGATATACTCTTGCGACAGGTGGTTTTGCACACCCTGCGCGATCAGGCTGCCCAGGTTTCCGCAGCCAACCAGTCCGATGGATTTCATGGAAGTCGCTCCTTTCCTGTGCTTTGCCATCAGTATATCACGCCACAGGGGAGGGGGAAAGACAAATGCGCCCTTTGGAGCAAGAAAATTCTCATAGGCGCTTGCTGCGATCTGCATTATCGTGTACAATAATATCATGTTAGTGGGTTGGGGACGCTGTGTGAAAAAATTAAAGTTGCCGACCATCCAAACTTTCGCAAAAAAGAGAGGTAGCATCTTATGAAAAAAACTGCTTTCAGGTTTGTGTCAACCCTCCTGTTGTTGACCATGCTGCTCGGCGGCGCCTGTATCGCCACGGCGAGCGCGGACGTCACCTTTTCCGATGTCAGGGGACACTGGGGGGAGACCTATGTCTATTCCGGCGTCCAAAAGGGCTATATCAAGGGGTATACCGACGGCACCTTCAAGCCCGATAAGACCGTGTCGCGCGCGGAGTTTTCCAAGATGCTCAATCAGGCCATCGGGATGAACAACACGGCCTCGGTCAGCTTCAAAGACGTGCCGACAAACGCCTGGTACTATGAAGAGGTGCGCAAGGCGGTCTCGGCCGGTTACATCTCGGGCTACTCCGACAACACCTTCCGCGCCGACACCCCCATCACCCGCCAGGAGGCTGCCGTCATCGTGGCGCGCGTGGTGTCGGAGCCGGAATCCCTCAAGTCGCTCTCCACGCTGACCGACAACGGCTCCATCGCAAGCTGGGCCCAGCCCTATGTTCGTTCGGTCTACACCAAGGGCTATATGACGGGCGATGAAAAGGGCAATTTTTGCCCCGACGATCCGCTGACGCGCGCGGCGGCGGCCAAGGTCATCACGCTGCTGCTCGGCGGGGAGAAGATCATCTCCTCCAACCAGACCATCTCGATTGACGACATGAAATATGAAAATACGCTGTTTGCCAACAACGTCACAGTCTCCTCGGCGCTTGGCAACGGGAGCGTCACGCTCAAAAACTGTCGCGTCATCGGCACGCTCACCGTCAACGGCGGCGGGGCGTCTTCCGGCCTCAAGCTTGACAACACCGCCGTCAACAAGCTGACCGTGTCGGACAGCGATGGCAACGTCCACATTTTGATGACGGGGGGAACCTCCGTCAAGGAGGCCACCATCTCGAGCGGCGCCTATCTGGAGGAGAATTCCTCTCTGACCGGTGAAGGGCTGACCGATTTTACGCTCTCGGGCAGCTCGCTTGACCGCGACACCGTAAAACTCTCGGGCAATTTTGGCGTGATCACCGTCAACGCCTCGGCCTTCCTCAACGCGACCAGGGGCGATATCGAGGAGATTGTCATCGCCAAAAAAGCCAATCTTGTCGTGCAAAATGGCGACATCAACAAGCTCACAGTCGAAAAAGCCGCTTCCAATTCGAGCGTCAACCTGTCGAGCTCGGTGACGGTGGACAAGGCGACCATCAACGCCTCCACCACCTTCACAGGTGAGGGCGAGATCGCCTGGGCGGTCGAAAACGCCTCGGGCATCAGCTATGAGACCGAGCCGGACCGCATCGACGAGTATGACGACGGCAGCTATGACCCCAAGGAGAACTATGAAAAGCTGACCCCCACGATGAGCCCCTCGTCCGGTTCAACCGATGTCTCGTGCTCGCGCGTCATCAAGCTGACTTTTGAGCAGACCATCTACAAGCTCAGCGGCAGCTCCATGACCGCCTCCTATCTGGAGGACGGCGTCATTGAACTGCGCAAGAGCAGCGCCTCGGGCTCCAAGGTGCCCTTTTCTGTGGAGATCAGCTCAAGCGGCCGCGTGGTCTCCATCACGCCCGACAGCCAGCTCTCGAGCAACACCAAGTACTATGTGATCGTGAACAAGGGCTCGATCGCCAACAAGAACGGGGACACCAACCCCAAGGCGTCGTTTTCCTTCACCACCGAGAAAGACACCTACCTCACGCCGACCATTTCGCCGGTCAACGGCAAGACCAGCGTGGCGCAGGGCTCCACCATCAAGCTGACCTTCAATGAGGCGGTCTACAAGACTTCGGGGGCGGATTTGACCTCCGCCTATGTGGAAAACTCCGTGGTGGAGCTGCGCGCCGGCAGCGTGGACGGCCCGCTCAAGTCCTTCTCGGCTGTGATCTCCTCCACCCGCAAGGTCATCACCATCTCGCCCGATGGGGCGCTGGATGCCGACACCGTCTACTATGTCATCGTCAACAAGGAGTCGCTCTCCGATTACGACGGTAACCTCAACTCCAAATTCACCTCGGTGTTCTCCACCGGTAAGACGGTGAGCACCCTGATCACCTTTGAGCCGGCGAACAAGGCGGAAAGCGTGATCCCCGCCACCAACATCACCATTTCCTTTGCCTATCCGCTTCAGAGATACGGCGGCACGACCCTGCGCGAATCCTACCTTGAATCCACAGCCATTGCCATCCGCAAGGGATCGTCGACAGCCAGCTCCGTCGTGGAGTTTACGGCCTCTTTGAGCGCCGACGCCAAGACCATTACGCTGACCCCTGTGGAAGAGCTCTCCAACAGCACGACCTATTATGTTGTCATCAATGAAAACACCCTTCAGTACAAAGATGGGGAGAAGGTGCCCTATACCACCTCCTACTTCAAGACAAACGATGGAAAGGGCAGAATTTCCACGCTGACTTCAAACAACGTCACGGTGACCAGCGCCGACCTCGACGTGACGGCCACGGTCGACGGAACAGTGAAGCTGACCATCAAGCCGGCCACGGGCGACGCCACCACCAAGGAAGTGTCGGTCAGAGCCGGCGTGAAAAAGGGTGTGGCGCTGACCGATCTCTACCCCGGCACACGCTATACGGTGACGGCCACGGTGACCGACAATGCCGGCAACACGTCGAGCTCAACGAGTACGACCTTTACAACGGATGCGGTGACGCTGGAGCTTGAGGCCACCAGCATCACCAAAAACAGCGCCAAGATCACCGCCGGCTTTGACGCGCCCGGCAAAGTGACCATCTCCTACGCGCCCAAGGAGTCGGGCACGGTGCTCAGCAACTTCCGGCCGGCCGACGGCGTGAACACCAAATCGGTCAATCTCAGTGAGCTCAAGGAAAAGACGACCTATACGGTGACGCTGACCTTTGTCTCTGACAACGGCAAGTCGACCACCAAGCGCATCACCTTCACCACCGATTCCACCTCGACCAACACGTCGCTTTCCTCGTTGCAGATCATGGGAGCAGACGGCACCTACAACGCCGTCGCAGGGACGCAGAACACCTACACGGCCGTCATCTCGGCCTCGGGCGCAACCTCTGTGAGATTGATTCCGATTGCGGCCGATGAGGATGCCACCATCAAAGTCAACGGCAAGACGGTGGCAAGCGGCGAGCCCAGCGATCAGCTCTCCATCACGGTGGGAGAAGAGACCAGCGCCACCATCGTTGTGACTGCCGAGAGCGGAGACAGCAAGACCTATACGCTGACCATCACGGTCAACCCCTAGAACGCCTTTGAGAAGAGGGATGGATGTGGAGCGCACGGCATTAATTCTCATCGACATTCAGAACATCTATTTCACACCTGGCGACTATTTGCTCGATGAACCGGAGCGTGCTGCGACGCAGGCGTCGCGTCTGCTGTCTGGTTTTCGGGAGCTGGGTTTGCCCGTCTTCCACATCCGCCATCTCTTTGGAGAGGACGACGCACCCGGCGTGGAGCAACTGCGCGCGCATCACGAGAGCGTCGCTGCGCTGCCCAAAGAAACGGTGATTGACAAGCGGCATCCAAACGCCTTTTTGGAGACCGATTTGCGCAGGCAACTGGAAAACATGGGCGTCCAAAGGCTGGTGGTGGCCGGAATGATGAGCCACATGTGCATCGATACCACCGTGCGCGCCGCGCAGGACTTTGGCTATGATGTGCTGCTTGTGGATGATGCCTGCACGACAAAGCCGCTGCAAACGCGCATGGGCTTGGTCAGTGCGACCGTGGTGCACGAGGTGTTTATGGCGTCGCTTGACGGCACCTTTGCAAGCGTATTGAAAACAGACGCCTGTCTTGCCCTGCTCAGACAGGAGAA
>CABRXB010000113.1 GCA_902474785.1 uncultured Eubacteriales bacterium
CCCCTGCTCAACGACCTGCACGATGCGGCGCTGCTGCTCCAAGACGAGCTGACAGAGGAGGAGCGGCGCGTCTATGCGGGTTTTGTGCAGCAGGCGTTGGAGCAGCGGTTGAACAAACCTTTGGCGAAGGATTTCAGTGTTCGGGAGGAGATGGAGGAGGAGATCGGCATCCTCTGGCTTTGTGGGGAAATTTTGCGCATCTCCCAGGCGACAGAGCTTGTGGATGAGGCGCTGCTTGTGCGCAGCTCGGAGGAGATGCTGAAGAGGTGGGCGGCTCCAAACGCCGCCCAGCCCGCGGCCGATGGGGGAATGGACAGCGCCGCGCAGCAGAGCGGCATGGCGCTGCCGGCTGACTTTGCTTTCGTCTCGGACGCCGCAGACAGCGCGCGACCAGGGGACGCCGCGCGACAGGGTCTGCCGGTCGATCGGCTCTCCACCCTCGTTTTCGTCTGCTCGCTTTGGGACGACGCCCTGACGCAGCGGCAGGTCGGCGAACTGCTCGCCGTCTTTGAGCGGGAAGAAGGGTACTCGTTTTTCGCCCAGGGCGAACCCCATTTGATGGGGACGTACGATGCGCTTCAAACACGGCGGATGGCAGGGCTTGCTCTTTCAAAAGAGGAGCGCGCAGAAACGCTTCAATTTGTGCGGCGCTTTCAAACGCCGGACGGGTTTTACTGCGCCTTTATTCTAGAGGAAAACGCCTGCTTTTCCTGGCAGGCCCGTCAGCTTCTGGCGCTGGCCGGGTGCGACGCCTTGCCAGACGTGGAATTGGCGGCGCTTGCCCCCTATGAGGCGCGCATGAGAGAGGGCGAGGTGTCGGAGGAGACCATGGCGGCTTACCGCCTGTCAAACGGCGCGCTGGGTGGGCAGGACTTTCTCGAGCGGGTGTTTGAAAGCCTGAGCCGCATCGTGGACGAGGGAATGCGCATTCCCTTTTATCACTTTGTGTCTGCGGTGGAATTTTTGCATGATGCATCCTATGCCTTTCCACAGGAGTTTTGCAGCGCCTATGACCAGTGGTATGCGGCGCTCGAGCGGGAGATTGTCGCACAGGGGAGCCAGGCCGATCGGCTGACCTTTGCCGGCATGGATGTGCTGGCGCGCCGATATCTGGGGGAGGAGGCGTCAAAAGAAGAGCTGGCCTGTCTCAAAGACGGGCTGTGCAGCGCGCTGCCCGATGCCGACGAGCCGCTCTTTTTTGCGGCGGTGCTCTGTCAGGCGCTGGAAGGGGAGCGGGAAATGCTTCTTGCGATTCGCGAGAGCTGCGGCGCGCTGCTACTGGAACGTGCGGAGGCTGTGCGCGCGGGGTCGTTTTTCTCCATTTCAGCCGATACGCCCGTCAACTTTGAAGACAGTGTTCTTGTGCTGCGCCTGCTGTTGACGCTTGAACTCGGGGAGACGACGTAGAGGGGACAGGGGAAAGGTGATCTGGCCCGCGCAGAGAGGATGCGCCGGCGGCCCTTTAAAGAGAGCGGATTTGGTCACATTGCGCAAAGAGAAGGGTCTTCTCTTTGCGCTTTTTTCTGGAAATTTGTCTTGCACGGTCAATTTTCCTGTGGTATGATATCGAAAGATGTGAAGGGAGGAATCAACCAGTGGAAAAACGAATCATCGGAATTGAAGAAAAGGTCCCGCTTGGACAGGGTATCGCATTGTCGCTTCAACATGTTTTCGCAATGTTTGGAGCTTCGGTGTTGGTACCCATTATTTTTGGGGTAAACCCCGGAATCGTGCTGCTGATGAACGGCATCGGCACGCTGCTCTTCATCTTTTTGACCAAGGGACGCGCTCCCGCCTATCTGGGGTCGAGCTTCGCCTTTCTCGCCCCGGCGCAGGCCATCATCCTGACCATGGGTTATGAGTATGCCCAAGGCGGCTTTGTGGTGGTCGGTCTGGCCGGCTGTGCGCTGGCGCTGCTCATCGCCAAGGTGGGAACCGACTGGATCGACATCGTCCTCCCCCCGGCGGCCATGGGCCCCGTGGTTGCGCTGATCGGCCTGGAACTTGCCGCCAACACGGTGGCGGGCGGCACCACCGGCGCCAACCTGATGAGCGAGACAACCGCCGTGGGCGACTGGGTCGTCTTTCTTGTGACCATCGGCGTGGCCATTTTGGGGTCGGTGCTCTTCCGCGGCTTTCTGTCGGTCATCCCGCTGCTGGTCGCCATGCTGTGCGGCTATGGCACCGCCTGTCTGTTTGGACAGGTTTCCTTCGAGGCGGTGGCCGCGGCCAAGCTCTTTCAAATCCCCACCTTCCAGCTCCCCAAGTTTGACATGCAGGCCATTCTCATCATGCTGCCCGTGCTGCTGGTCATCACCAGCGAGCACATCGGACACCAGCTTGTCACCGGCAAGATCGTCGGCCGCGATCTGCTCAAAGACCCCGGCCTGCATCGCTCCATGCTGGGCGACGACCTCTCCACCGCGCTGTCCGGCGTGATTGGCGCCGTGCCCACCACGACCTATGGCGAGAACATCGGCGTCATGGCCATCACCGGGGTCTACAGCGTCTATGTCATCGCGGGGGCGGCGGTCATCTCCATGCTGATGGCCTTTATCGGCCCGCTCTCTGCGCTGATTCAGACCATCCCGGGCAACGTCATCGGTGGCATCTCCTTCTTGCTCTACGGCATGATCGGCACCTCTGGCATTCGTCTGATTGTGGATGCCCAGGTGGACTACGGCAAGTCGCGCAACCTGATTTTGACCTCGGTGGTCTTTGTTGCGGGCCTTTCCAAACTCGCCATCGGCGTGGGCGGCCTTCAGATCTCGGGTATGACGCTGGCCTGCGTAATCGGTATCGTACTCAGCTTGATCTTCTATGTGTGCGACAAGATGGGCATCATGGCGGAGTAAGGGCATGAAGTCCCCCTTTCGGCAAAGGTGGGCTACATAAAAACAGTTGCAGCGGCAGGGGTGGTCCGCTGCCGCTGCTTTTTCAAAAGAGGTTCGTGGGGCTCCAAGGGGGCATGCGCAGATTGATGCGCCGTCAGTTTTGAACAAAAGCGGCGAAAGGTCGCAGACCGACAGGCGCACGAGGCGACAAACAAGACCGGCAGACGGGCAAAAAGCCGGACTGCGGCAGCGCCACATGCAAAAAATACGGAAAGCTCTCTGGCGACGGAACATGCCGCAAGAGCACGGTAAGACGATGCGCTCATTTCAGGTCAGTCGGCGCCCGCCTCATTTGCCGTTGCTTTCATGTCAAAAACCCCATGGAACCGGGACGCCCGGGCTCCATGGGGTTTATTTGTTTCAACGGCACGCCAGCCGTTGTTGGGACAAAGGTGGACAGGATATTTTGAGGCATGCCCGGGGACGTTACGGCAGCATGGCCAGCACGCGGTTCCAAATGGCCTCGTCCACAGGGATGCCCTTTTTCTCATTTTCAGCCCTCACGCGGAACATGCCCGCGCCCGGCCAACGCACCGTCTCGCCCGGTACCCGTGGCTGTGTGGCCGCAAGGTCTTCAAGCGTTGCCTCGACTTTGGAAAAGAGCGCCTGTTTGTCGGGCAGATGGGCTGTGTCGATGGCCAAGAAGACCTGGGAAAGCTCGATTTCGGCAGGCTGTTCTCCCACCTCGTGCGTGCTGTTCCCCCCGGAGAGCAGAGCGGCGATCAGGTCGAGCATGATGGAGAGCCCAGAGCCCTTCCAATAGCCGATGGGGATGGTCTGGCGGCTCTCGAAGATCTTTCCGGGGTCTTTTGTGAGATTGCCCTCGCTGTCGTACCCGCCTTCGAAGGGGAGCTGCTTGCCCTGGCGCATCAAAAGTTCGAGTTTGCCATAGGAGGCCAGGCTCATGGCGATGTCGAGCAGCAGCGGCTGATCCCCGTGAGGGAGGGCAAGCACCAGCGGGTTGTTGCCAATCTTGCACTGTGCGCCGCCCCATGGCGGCATGTTGGGGCTGGTGTTGGTCCACAAAATGCCGATGCAATCGGCCTGTGCCATCATCAGTCCGTAGGTTCCTGGGCGCATCCAGTGGTTGGTGTGCGCCAAAGCCACGCAGCCGATGGTGTGCTGTCGGGCCAGCGCGATGGCGCGCTGCGTGCAGAAGTGGGCGTTGAGATTGCCCGGGCCGCCGTTGCCCTCCCAACGCTCGAGGGCGCCCAGCGAGAGGGAGCAGCTAGGCTGCGCATGGATGTCCACATAGCCCTTGTCAATAAAGTCGACAAAGCGGGGAAACCGATTGAGGCCGTGGCTGTATACCCCGTCCAGGCTGGCCTGCGTGAAGAGCTGCGCACACAGCGCGGCACGTTCGGCCGCCATCCCCTTTTGAAGCAAAATCTGCTCCATGACAGATTGCATTTTTGCTTGAGAAACTCGCAGCATGGAAGACAACTCCTTTAGATGTTGATACCCCATTGTATCACGGCCCCGCTCGGGAGGACAAGAGCGCCTTTTGTGTGATCGAAAGATCTGGAACAGTTTGCCTGGTACAAGGCGATGTGGTATGATGAATCAACAAGGCGCGGAGGCTTTAGGCTCAAAACGACGCCAATGCCACTTGCGCGAGACGACACTAGAAGAATTTGAGAAAAGGGGCGGAAGAGATGGAGCAGGAGCTTGCGTGCTTGCAGTGTGGAGAGACTATGAAATTCATGAGAAGAGAGAAGATTCAGCTTGTGCAGACGGTGCTCTGTTTTAACAGGTTTGCAATATCCGATAAACCGA
>CABRXB010000114.1 GCA_902474785.1 uncultured Eubacteriales bacterium
AAGCCCCGCGCGCTTGATGTCGGGGTCGGTGTAGCCTTTGGCGCGCAGATGTTTTAGCAGATTGTCCCACCCGTCGGGCGCATAGCCCAGACCAAAGTGCAAAATGGTCTTCTCGGAAAGCCCCCTGCCCGACAGATAGCGCACGGCCTCGGGCGTCTGCCGCAGTTGGTCGTGAAACCAGCGCGCCGCCGTGCGGTTGAGCTCAAAGATGTCGGCCCTCTGCGCGGCGCTCTCGCGCTCCTTTGTCTCCTGCGGCACGGTCATGCCCACGCGGTCGGCCAGAAATTTCACCGCGTCGACATAGTCGAGGTGCTCGATGGCGCGCACAAAATTGATGGCGTCGCCCCCGGCGTGACACCCAAAGCAATAGTAGCTCTGGCTTCCCACAAACACGGTAAACGAGGGCGACTTCTCGCTGTGAAAGGGGCAAAGCCCCGACAGGTTGCTGCCCTGACGCCGCAGCTTGACATAGCTGCCAATCAAATCTTCAATTTCCACCCTGCTTTTCAGCTCTTCAACGAAGCTCTGTGGAATGGCCAAGGCGCGCCTCCTTTCTGTCAAAAAAATCCCGATTTTATCCCGGGCGGCGGTTAACGCCAAACTTTCGGCACAAAAATATCTTCAAACAAGGCGATGCAGTAGCGGTCGGTCATACCCGAAATATAGTCGAGCACCACGCGCTCCACCCCGTCTTTCTCAATGTGAATATAAAACTCCCGCGGCAACAGGTGCGGCTTTTTCATGAAGTGCTCAAAGAGCGCGCCGATGGCCTGCTTTGCCTTTCCCTCCTCGGATTTGGCAAGGGGGTTTAAGTACACATGGTCGAACAAAAATGTGTGCAGCGTCTCATAGGCTTCGAGCACCGGCGGCGTCATGGCAACCGCGCCTTGCGCGCTGCCCTCGAGCATGCTGCAGATCATGGTGTTGATGCGCACCGAATGCCGCTCCCCCAACACCTCGGGCACGATGGCGGGCAAATCGCTTTCGCGCAGCACACCCGCCCGAATGGCGTCGTCAATGTCGTGGTTGACATAGGCGATGTGGTCGGCCCAGTAGACGAGCCTGCCCTCGGGCGTGGAGGCGGCGTCGCGCTGCGAGTGAAAGAGAATGCCGTCGCGCACCTCGGCGGTCAGGTTGAGGCCCTGCCGCTCTTTTTCCAGCACATCGGCCACGCGCAGACTCTGCTCATAGTGCGTAAAGCCGGTGCTCGACAGGGTGTTGAGCATATCCTCCCCCGAGTGGCCAAAGGGCGTGTGCCCCAGATCGTGTCCCAGGCAGATGGCCTCTGTGAGATCCTCGTTGAGGCAAAGCCCCCTTGCGATGGTGCGCGCGATCTGCGCGACCTCCAGCGTGTGCGTCAGCCGTGTGCGATAGTGGTCGCCCTCGGGCGACAAAAAGACCTGCGTCTTGTGTTTGAGGCGGCGAAAGGATTTGCAGTGGATGATTCTGTCGCGGTCACGCACAAATTCCGTGCGCAGGGGGCAGGGCGGTTCGGGGCGCAGCCTGCCCGCACTCCCGTCCGAAAAGGTGGCGTATGGCGCGAAATAGGCATGTTCTCTGCGCTCGAGCTCCTGTCTGTCGATCATAGCCAGTCTACTCCCTTCTCCCTTGTTTCATACGACGTTCTTGTTGAAACTCCTTCTTCTTTTGTCAAATTTTTTCAAAGTCTGCCTCTTTGAGGATGGGGCGGTATCGCCTCTCAATGTGGATGGGCTGCGCCTCCCCCAACGTCAACTCGGTGAGACTTGCCTCAAACGCCTGCGTTTGATCGGCCGGCGTATAGTAGGTATACAGCAGATCGGCGCCAAACTCAAGCTCGTCCACCCCGCCGCCAAACTGCGCGATGAGAGCCTCCATGCGCGTCTTCAAATTGTAGTGCGCGCTGCACATCGCCGTGTCGCAGGCCGTCATCACCGCGACGCCGCCAGCGCGAAGCGCCTCCTGCGTGGCCTTGGTGTAAGCGCGCACAAGTCCCCCGGTGCCCAGCAGCGTTCCGCCAAAATAACGGGTGACTACCACCACAACGTCGACAATGTCCTGACCGATCAGCACCTCCATCATGGGGAGCCCCGCGGTTCCCGCCGGCTCCCCGTCGTCGGAGTAGCGCGCCAGATTGTTGTCGCGCAGTCGGTAGGCATAGCAGTTGTGACTGGCGTCGCGGTATCGCTCGCGCATCTCCTTTAAAAAAGAAAGAGCCTGCTGCTCGCTGGTGACGGTTGCCGCATGTCCCAGAAAGCGGGACTTGCGATCCACATAAATCGCCTCGCCAGCGCCGGCAAGCGTGGTATAACACAAAGGCACCGCCATTTGGACATCTTCCTCTCTTTGCAAGTTTTCGGGCTCTCTGCGCAGGTAGAGGCGCCCGGGCTCTGGGAAAAGGCCCTGCGGCCCTTTCTTTTTACACCCGCCATGCGGCGACGCGGCCAAGCGCCGCCTCGCTGCCGCGCACTTTCAGCCAGGTTCCCTCCTCCTGGTAGGACAGCTCCAAAACCGTGGCCTGTTCATGAAGCTGCTCGACAAGCTTCCCTTGCGAATAGGGGATGAGCAGCTCCACCGTCCGCCGCCCCTGCGCCAGCACAGCTTCGAGCAGCGCAAGCAGGTCGTCGATCCCGCGCCCCGTCTTTGCGGAGATTGCCACGGCGTTTGACAGGTGCGGCAGCGGCACGCCGGCGCACAGGTCAACCTTGTTGAGCGCCGTCACCACCGGAAGGTGGCCGGCGCCAAGCTCTTCAATCAACTGTTGACAGACCTGCATCTGCCGGTCACAGTCGGGATTTGACGCATCCACAACGTGCAGCAGCAGATCGGCCTGTGACACTTCCTCAAGGGTGGAGGCGAAGGCCTCGATGAGATGGTGCGGCAAATTGCTGATAAAGCCCACCGTGTCGGTCAGCAGAACCTGCGCGCCGCCCGGCAGCGTCAGCTTGCGGGTGGTGGGGTCGAGCGTTGCAAATAGCTGGTCTTGCGCCAGAACGCCCGCCCCCGTGAGCGTGTTGAGCAGCGTAGACTTGCCGGCATTGGTGTATCCCATCACAGCCACGCGCGGCAGGTCGGCGCGCGCACGGGCGCGCCGCTGCTCGTCTCTGGTGCGGCGCAGCGCCGCAAGTTCCTCCCGAAGCGCCGCAATGCGGTCGCGGGCGCGCCGCCGTTGCAGCTCGAGCTTTGTCTCGCCCTTGCCGCGCCGCGCGCCCATGCCCCCGCCGCCGCCAAGCCGCGAGAGCTCCACGCCTTTGCCGGTCAAGCGGGGCAGGGTGTATTTGAGCTGGGCCATCTCCACTTGCAGCTTGCCCTCCCGGGTTGTGGCGTGCAGGTTGAAAATCTCCAAAATCAGCATACTGCGGTCGAAGACGCGACAGTCGGTCAGCGCCTCGATGTTTTTGATCTGGGAGGGGGTGAGCTCGTTGTCAAACACCAAAAGCTCCACGTCGTTTGCCTGCGCGAACGCCTTGAGCTCGCGCAGCTTGCCCTCGCCCAGATAGGTGCGCGCGTCGGGCCTGTCCCGGTGCTGCGTCAGCACGCCGACCACCTCGCCGCCCGCCGTCTCCACAAGGCCGGCCAGCTCCTGTAAACTGGCCTCCCCTTCGGGCTCCAGCCTCTCGTCCCAGAAAAGGGCCGCGAGCGCCACCCTTGTTCTCTCTTCTCTTTGCGTTTGCTCCATGCAGGCCCTCCCTTTGATATATGGCAACCGTCCTTTTTCAAAAGACAGTCTCCCTGGCGAGTGCGAAACGGCGCTCTTGCCCGCCGCTTGCCTTCGACAGAAAAGCGTATATTCTTCCTATGATATTATACCACTGAAATAAGAAATTAGCAAACAGGTAAAATGCGGCGCAAGCCCAAAGGCTTGGTGTCTGTACCCCTTGCATATTCCAAACTTTTGCCCCGCTCGAACAAGGCCGTTGTCTGCACGTTTGATCCGCCAAATCCTGCCGTCTTTGTCTGTTGGTTCACGTTGCCTTCGCCCGCCTCAAGCCGGTGAGCGCGGCAGAGTTGCCCGCCTGCGCCGCGCAGCCTGTGGCTGCGCCAAGGCGCCCTTGCCCCTTGCGGAGCTGTCATTCTTCACCCGCTCCTTGCGACCATCTCTCTGCAACAGATATTTCAGGGCAAGGGCGGCTCCGCCGCGCCAGGGGCGCGGCTACGCAGGCGGGCATCCACCTTTCTACCCTTTCCCGCAGCGCAGGCGTCGCCTAAATCCTCCAATCCAGCGAGCCGGACGCACTTTGCACGGGCGTCCGGCATAGCGGCCAAAGCCGAGTTGTCAAAAAGCGCAAAGCGCCTGCAAAAAGTCCTCACAGATGTCGTCCTCATGCTCGAGCCCCACCGATACGCGCATGAGCCCCTCGTGGATGCCCATGCGGGAGAGCTCCTCCTTCGTGATGGCGGGGCTGATGCCCTGCAGCGGGGAGGAGAGCGTGGTGCGCGTTCCTCCCAGGGTGGGCGCATAGCGCACGAGCTTCAGCCGCTTGGTGAAGGCGTCGACCCCCTCCCTGCCACACGGCATCTCAAAGCTGAGCATGGCGCCAAAGCCGCCGTGCAGCAGCTCCCTGGCCAGCACATGGTTCTCGTGGCTCTCCAGCCCCGGATAGTGCACCCTGGTCACAGCGCCACAGCCCTCCAGCGCTCTGGCCAGCGCCACCGAATATTTTCGGAATGTCGGGCTGTTGGGGC
>CABRXB010000115.1 GCA_902474785.1 uncultured Eubacteriales bacterium
TTTCTCGTGGCGAGCCGATTTTTTTCTGTGGGGTCTGACGAAAACGGGGCTTCCCGCCTGCGACAACCGGGCTTCTTTCCCCAGGTGCAGCTCCCGCGCGGGCAACCAATTTGAAAGCCAGACTGCGGTTTGCCAACTCTTTTGTGTGGAAAAAGCCGCCTTGTTGAATGGAAAAACGCTTGAACTTCTCTGAAAACAGATCAAAAAAGCTGGGCAGCCGCCCGTTTGCGGCCATCCAGCTCTTTGTCGCAAAAGGTGTTACATCGCGCGCCGGGGATTTTTTGCCCCTTGGCCGTTTTTCAAAAGCGCGGCACCCGGAGCACGGCGATGGTCAAAAACAGCGACACCACCGAAATGGCTCCCCCAAGCAGGAATTGAAGGAGCGTGTGGCGCTTCAAGCGAAGGCTCGACCAGCAGACCACCGAAAACACCAGCAGCCCCCAGGGGAGCACGCCCATGCCCAGAAAATAGGTCATGCCCGCCACGGGGCCCGCCACGGCGCAGGCATGGCCGCTGGCGTCGACGTGCAACAGCTTGCTGCTCACGGCGATGCCGATTCCCGAGAAGACATAGACCACATAGATGGTCAGCAGCATGTCGGTGGCGTGGGTGAAACAGACATAGATAATGCCAAACAGATACCCGAGCACCGACATCAAAATGGCAAGACTTCTCTGCCCCTCGCGCCCTCTGCCGCGGTAGCGGGGGATGGCGGGCTGAAGCGGATAGGCCAGCACGGGAAAAATGGACAAAAACAGCACGGCAAACAGATACGAAAGGCGGGTTCCAAATTCGGCGCCCCGCTTGATGTAAAGGGATGTGACAAGGGTGAAGGCGCCAACGGGCGGGATGGTGAGCACACGGATCACCTTGGCCGCACGGTCGGCAAATGTGGGCGTTGTCGCTGTCATGAATCTCTCCTTTCCAAAAAGGGCTCAACTGCCTGAAAAAGCATCGGCTCAAATTTGCCCTGTGATCTTATCATCATAGTGTCAACGCGGGTCGTTTGTCAAGTAAACTTTCGAAATAACGCAGGGCGAGACCCCTTGCGAGCTTCTTTTGCTGTTGCGCGCGCGCCTTTTTCAAAAGCCCTTGAACGCTGCAGCCGCTGTCATGCCAAGGTGGAACAGAAGAGCCTCGACGGGTTGGCAGTTTTGTCGAAATTTGTCACATTTTTCATTGTCTGCATATTCTGGGGTGAGCCTTCGAGCTCGGAAAGGAGATTTTCCAACATGGGTGTAACCAACTCCAACAAAACCACCAACCTCACTCGAATCGACTGCGACGGCACGTTTGAATTGACGCTTGCCCTGACCGCCGCACCTGACATTGTATCGAACCCCACCGACATCGTTTTGATGCTCGACCGTTCGGGCAGCATGTCGGGCGCACCGCTTGCTAATCTGAAAAACGGCGCCAAGAAATTCATCGACATCATCGACGAGGCCACCGACGACACGCAGGACGGCTGCATCGGTTCCGGCAGCAGAATCGGCATCGTCAGCTTTGCCGACACCGCCACCCAGAACACGGCGCTCATCAGCTCCGTGTCCTCGCTCGACGAGGCTGTTGACAGCCTTGTTGCCGGCGGCGACACCAACCATGCCGACGCCTTTGAGCGGGCGGCCGCGCTCTTTGACCCCACCTCCTCCAACAAAAAGGTTCTGGTGATGTTCACCGACGGAAAGACTACCGCCGGCCCAGACCCAAGCCCCGTTGCGGCGGCCGCCCGAGCGCAGGGCATCACCATCTATGCCGTTGGCCTGATCGGATCCGAGGGCATCGACCCGAGCGTGCTCAACGACTGGGCCACCGATCCCGACTACTCCCATGTGGCCATCACGCCCGACGACGCCGAGCTTGAGGATCTTTTCGAAGATCTTGCCGCCAACATCAGCAAAACGGGCGCGACCTCGATTGTCATCCACGAAACGGTGGCCGCAGATTTCCGCATTCTGAGCACAAACATGCCCACCAAGGGCTCCGCCATGCTGACCGGCTCCAATACGCTCAGATGGAACATCCCAGAGCTGGGCGTGACCGCCTCGGAGGGCGCTTCGCTCACCTTTGTGGTGCAGCACATCGGCACAAGCGGCGGAACCAAGAAGGTCAACGCCTCCATCACCTATGAGGATGAGCAAAACAACACCGTCACCTTCCCCGATCCCTCCATCACGGTCGACTGTTCGACCGTCATCACCCCCGAAACCTGCCCCACGCCGGTGGATCTGGTTGTGGAGGGATGCAGCGATTCGCTGGTGGTCGACGCCGGGGAAATCGACATGGAGTCCATGGGGCGCATTGTGCAAGTCGACGTCACGGTGCGCAACGTTTGCCCCGGCAAGCGTGTGGCGCTGGCCGTCATGCTCAGCGAGCAGGACGAAAACGGCGTGGAATATCCCCGCGGCACCAAGACCATCACCATTCCCGCCCACACCGCTCCCACCTGCCGCGACGTGCTGGTCAAGTGCATCAAGTTCGTGCTGCCGGAGGATCTCAACGTCTCGGGTGAAAGATTCTGCGCCCAGCGCAATCTCAAGGCCCGTTTTATCGCCCATCACATCGACTCCGACTTTGCGTGCTGCGACACGATTTATGGCTGATATGCCGACCGACACACCAAAACACTCACCTCTCACTCACCTCTTCCTTTGATAACCCTTTCAAGAATGGCCCGACCGCTTAGACGGTCGGGCCATTCTTCTCGTCGTAATCTTCTTATTGAGGCTTTTCTTCGGCCATTTTGGAAAACGCACCCCATGGGCCTGTTTTCAATGGCGGCGAAAGAGCTTCCGCGGGCTCGTACTGCGCCTCAAACAAGTGCGGCATTGACCAAACCCCTGTGCGGTGTGCGGTGCGCGCAACTCTCAAACAAGCGCGGTATTCGCCGGGGTACCGATGCCTCGCGGCCTCATCTGCCGCGTGCCAACGCCATCGGCCTCGCCTGGGCTTCAAATGAGCGCGATGGTGGCAGAGCCCCTGTGCGGTATGCGGTGCACGCCACTTTCAAACAAGCGCGGCATTCGCCGGGTACCGATGCCTCGCGGCCTCATCCGCCGCGTGCCAACGCCATCGGCCTCGCCTGGACTTCAAATGAGCATAGCATTCTCTGGAATCCCTCAACTCGCCATGGCTTCACCCGCCGGGGCCAACGCCCCTTGGCCCATCCACCGGGCGCCAACGCCATAGGTCTCGCCCCGCGCCTCAAATAAGTGCAGCATTGGCAAAATCCCTGTACGGTGTGCGGGTATGTCGCCACTTTCAAGCGGGTGCGGCATTTGCCGGGTGCCGATGCCCCACGGCCTCATCCGCCGTGTGCCAACGCCATCGGCTCGCCTGGGCTTCAAATGAGCGCGATGTTGGCAAAACCCTTGTACGGTATGCACATCACTCTCAAATCGGCGTGACATTTGCTGGGGCGTCAACGCCCCTTGGCCCATCCAGTGGGCGCCAACGCCACAGGTCTTGCTCCGCGCCTCAAATAAGTGCAGCATTGGCAAAATCCCTGTACGGTGTGCGGTATGCACACCACTCTCAAGCGGGTGCGGCATTCGCCGGGTGCCGATGCCCCACGGCCCATCCAGTGGGCACCAACGCCATTGACCTCGCCTGGGCTCCAAACGATCGCTGCATTGGCCAAACCTCTGTGCGGTATGCGGTGCGCGCAACTCTCAAACAAGCGCGGCATTCGCCGGGACTCCTCAACTCCTCATGCCTTCATCCGCCGGTCGCCAACTCCCCCTGGCATGCACACTCGCCTCAAACAGGCGCGGGCAACTGCGAATACCCATAAGTCTCTAATTGCCAGCACAAAGCCTCATGACACCCTCTTCAATCCGCGTGAAACAGCTCGTCAACCAGAACGCCCAACTCAACTGCCAGCCGAAAGGCCAGCGCCAACGTCGGATCATATTTGTTGTTTTCAATGGCATTGATGGTCTGCCGGGAGACGCCGCATCGCTTTGCCAACTCCTCCTGTGACAGGCCTTTTTCCCTGCGCCTGTCCCGAATGTTGTTTTTCATCTCACCCACCATACCTTCTTTTGTAATACAGCAGAGATACGGCGTAGATACTGGCCAACACCATGAGCGCAATCAGCGGATTCATTCCCTCGGCATAGCCTTTTGCTCCCCACACCTGCACGAAATTTTCCACCACACAGGCGACAACGTACCCCACCGCTCCGACAAAGGCGGCGGCGCTGGCCTTTCCCACAATCATCGACCTTCTCTCATCCCCCTGTTTGCTCAGGGAAATCAGCATGGTCAAAATAGCTGCAATGGCCAGGGCGAAAATAAACAGAGCCAACCACATCAGTATCAATTCCTCCCTCTTTCTGTTTTGTCAAGACAAAATGTAAAATTCTTTTTACAATCACAGCCTATCATACGATCTCAAAACTGTCAAGACTTTTTGACATTTTTCTTTTCGACCCTCCAACGATGCCCGCTCTTTCCCCGGCGCTTCATGCGTTTCCCGCATGGATGGGGACTTCACAGTTTTTCTCAAGCCCTGCCAAGATGGGGCACGCTTTTTTTGACAATCGGCGGCTCGCCCATCGTCCCCATCGGCGCGCAGCGCGCGCCAAGCGCCAGGGCGCAGGTTGGCCATGGGCAAACGCTGCG
>CABRXB010000116.1 GCA_902474785.1 uncultured Eubacteriales bacterium
GGCGGCTATCCCCAAAAGCGCACGGGCTGGCGACAGCTCCTGAAAGTGAAGGCCCCGGTCAACGGCCTGTTTCGCACGGTGCTCGACGGCGTTCCCCACTGGCTGGTCCACGGCGGCGACACGCTGTACCGCTTTGACCCCGACGCCCTGGAGCAGCAGCCGGTTGCATTGCGCACGGGAATCGGCGGCGGCGTGTCGACCGGCTTTACAGCGGGCGGGTTTTTCTATCTGCTCACCGGGGGCGATTATCTGCGCTTTGACGGGGAGACGGTGGTGCCGGTCAGCGAGGTGGCCACCGTGCCGACCGTGACCATTTCGCGCCTGCCCAATGGGGGCGGCACCGTATACGAGAGCGTCAATCTGTTTTCGCCGCGACGCACCGACTCCTTTTTGTGCGACGGCAGCAGCAAAAAATACTACCTCTCGGCCACCAATATCGACGAAGTGACAGGGGTGCTCTACAACGGCGAACCCTGTGAGATCTCTTACACCGTCGACAAATCGACAGGCTGCGTCACCTTTTCAACGGCGCCCGCCGCGCCGCTTGTCACAGGGCAGGACAACCTGCTCATCACCTACTCCAAAGAGGTCGAGGGCTATGCCGAGCGCATTCAAAAGTGCAGGTTTGTCTCACAGTATGGCATCGGCGGCGCCGACTACTGGTTTGTCTCAGGCAACCCGGATCAACCGAATTTCGACTGGTGCTCCGCTCTGCAAGACCCCACCTATTTTCCCGATCTGGGCTATGCCAAGATCGGCGGCGAGGAGACGGCGGTGACGGGGTATGCCCGTGTGGGAGAGTATCTGGCCATTTTAAAGCAGGACAATGCGCAAGATGCCACCATTTTTCTGCGCCAGGCCGTCGACACGGGGGACGGCGTGAGCTTTCCGCTGCGGCAGGGGGTCAGCGGCGTTGGGTCGGTGTCGGCGCGCAGCGTGGGCAGCGTGCGCGACGAGCCGCTGTTTCTCTCGCGGCGCGGCATATACGCCATCATCTCCAATGTGATCACCGCGGAACGCAGCGTTCAAAACCGCTCTTATTTCATCGACCCGGCTCTGAGCAAGGAGAAAAACCTCGAAGATGCCGTAGCTGTCAACTGGGAGGGGCGGTACCTGCTGTGTTTTGGCGACAACTGCTATGTGCTTGACGGCAACCAGAGAAAGGCTTATCGCTCGCAAAGCGAAAACGACTATGTGTACGAGTGCTATCACTGGAACAACATCCCGGCGCGCTGCTTTCTCGAGGTGGGGGGCGCCCTCTATTTTGGGACGGCCGAGGGACAGGTTTGCCGTTTTAACAACGACATGGAGGGGATGGATCAATACCACGACAACGGACAGCCCATTGTCTGCCAGTGGAGCACCAAGGCCGACGACGACGGGGATTTTCTTCAGCAAAAGCGTCTGCTTACGCGCGGCCTTGCCATCCAGATCAAGCCCTTTGCCAGGGGAACCGTGAGCGTGCTGCTGCGCACCGAGCGCGAAGATGAGTCCAGCGTGCTCGAACAGGTCACCGATATCTTCAGTTTTGGCGGGGTGGATTTCTCGCGGTTTGTGTTCAACGCCACCGACAGCCCGCAGGTTATTCCGGTGAGAGCTTCCTGCCGGAACTATCTCACGCTGCAGATCATTGTGCGAAACGAGGGGCTCTACGAGGGGCTTGGCGTGCTTGGCATCATCAAACGCTTTACCCGCGGGCGCAGCAAGAGATAGGCGCCAGGCGGTTATCAGAACAAAGGAGGACACCATGGCCATCAAGGACCAGAAAATTTACACAAGCGATTATTCGGGCAGGGATGTGTCGGGCCTGCCCGACAGCGTGGTGGGCCAGGCCGATTGGCTCAAAGAGAGATTTGACGCACTGACCAAGGAATTGGTTGTGCCGCGATTCAACGCCGTGATCGACGAGTTGTCCAGCGTCGATGGCGCAAAGAACATCGGTGTGGGGTGGAAACACAAGACGCTCGATCAGGCGGTGCTGGCACAGGATGTCAGAGAACTTCGCGTGGATGAGAACAACCGCCTGGAAGTGGCGGTGGAGGAGGACTATTGGATCACCCCGCCCGTGGGACATGCGCTGCTTGACGCCTATGGGCAGCAGCGCAGAGAGACGCCAAAAATTCAGTTTCTCAACGCCGACGTCTCGGTGGTGGGCGACACCACGGTGGTGCGGCCCTTGTCGAATGGCGACGGTCTGCCGGGGCGCGACGGTCTCTCGGCATATGACGAGGCGCTGGTTGGAGGGTACCACGGGACACAGGAGGAATTCGACACGCTGCTTGCTAGCCTGGATGAGACAAGCGCCCGTGCCGCGGGAATGGCGCAGGCAAACTACCTGCGCAACTCTAATTTTGTTCACCCCTTCAACACAGAGGGGTTTACCTTCTATCAGGGAGACCATGTGCAGACCATCGACCACTGGGTCTTGGACTCGCACGGCGGATTTACGCCCTCGCTTGAAGTTCGGTCAGACGGCGTTCTTTTCACCAGCTGCAATTCAATGGATTTTTTCTGCCAGGAAATCACGGGGCTCTCGTATCTGGCCGATCAATATATGACGCTTTCAGTCTTTGGCGTGCCCCAGAGTCTGGAAATGGGGTTTTATGCAACGCTCCAGGTGAAATATACGGACGGCTACACCATGACCAGAACGTCGGAGCTGGTGGGCGTGGGCGCGGGAGAAAACGGCGCGCTGGCGCAGACGAGCATATGGATCCCCGAAAAGATGACCGACGAGGACACCTTGCGCATCTACGTCTGGTGTGATAACAACCAGGACAGCGTACTGCTCAAGTGGGCCAAGCTCGAACTTGGCAAGCAGGCCACGCGGCTTGTGCCGCGAGACCCTACGCTCGAACGCTTTGCCAGCGGCCCCGACATCGGCTATAAGGTTGGCACGCTCACGGGAAACGCCGAGGAACTCGGCACGGTTCGCGTGGTGGACTGCGGATTCACGCCCTCGGCCGTCCTGATGGTGGTGGGCGGAGATTATTGGTATAAGGCCAATATCAATGCCGCGCCCTATTACCGTACGGCGGGGTACATTGGCCTTGCCACCAGAGAGCAGCCGCATTCTTCGTCGGATCTCTCGAACGCCATTGAGATTGTAAAAGGCGGATTTTCCATGATGCTCAACACCTGGTCGGAATTCAACCGCAGCGGCGCCAAGACCAACTACATTGCCTTTCGGTAAGGGCAGGCTTTTGGCATGTTGTCAAGCTGCATTGCCGGACAAGAGAACAAGGAGGACATAAAGTGGCATATAACAAAAATTTGGGGTATGATCCCGACATCAAAGACTACTCTGCGCTGATCGCCAACACCAAGGACACGCAGACGCGCGCCGCTCTTTTGGAGCAGCGGCAAAACAAGCTCAACCACCTGGATTCCACCGGCGGACGCGATTCACAGTGGGCCGACAACGACACGGTTTCCACCTGGACATCGACCTACCAGCCCGGAGGCTGGAACGACAACACAGCGTCGTACAACCCCAAAAGCAGCGGCGCGACGCCGAGTTTCAGCGCGGACAAAGCCTATGCGAACTATCGCACGCTGGTGCAAGACCAGTATGACAGGTCTGCCTTGGCGCAGCAGCAGGCGTTGCAGGCCAGCGTGGACAAGGGCGTTGCGGCGCTTGAGGGGCAGGTGCAGGAGGTCAACACCAGCTACGACGATCTGGCAAGGCAGGCCTATATCTCCTACATGAAGGGGGCAAAGGAGCTGCCCTACAAGCTCTCGGCCGGCGGGCTGACCGGCGGCGCAACCGAAAGCGCCATGGTGTCGCTGGGTACGTCGTATCAGGAGACGCTGGGGCAGAGTGAACGCGAACGCCTTAAGGCGCTGCGGCAGATCGACAGTGAGATGGCGGCGCTTCGCTCAACCGGCGACATCGAAAAGGCCAACGCAACGGCCAAAAACGCCTCGCAATATGCCAGCGCGCTTCAGGATATCTATCAAAGCCTGCTTTCCGCCCAGCAAAACGAGGCGCAGAGCATTGCCAACAACGCCTATCGTCAGCAGCAGTTCACGGCTGCCACGCAGCAGCAGGAATATGAGCGCCGGCTGGCTGTTGCAAAACTGCTTGCCGAGGCGGGTGATTTCAGCGGCTATGCACAGATGGGAATCGACACCACCGCGCTGGAAGAGGCTTATCGCAGACAGCAGGAGCTGGCGGCGTCGACGGCGCGCAGCGCGTCTGGCAGCAGATCGACACGCGCGGGCACGAGCACCAGAGAGATCATCTCGGCTGTGGATGCCGTTCAAAAGCAAAGCGGTGAGGACGACGACGATGTGTCCGATATCGTCAGCGAGCTGCTTGCTTACGACCTGCCCATTCCGGCCTCGGTTCAAACTGCGGCGAGAACCTATGGCAGAGAGCTCATGCGCCTGTACAGCAACGACAACAATAAGGTCTTCTGGCAAATCGCCAAGGACTATAAAAACAACTTTATCTCGAAGCCTCTTGCAAGGGCAACGTATGATCTGATTAGGAGCGGGGAGGTCTGGGCGTCGTGAGTGAAGGTCTCGGACAGGCCGGCGGCGTGCGCCTTACGCTGGCAGGGCTTGCCGCCCTTGTGATGGCGGAGTTTCGCTAC
>CABRXB010000117.1 GCA_902474785.1 uncultured Eubacteriales bacterium
TCTCATACCCCAGAGCTTCAATGGCCTGCTTTTGCTCGGGTGTCACGGGCAGCTCCGTCAGCAGAAGCTTTTTTGTCTCATTCATGTCATATCCCCCTTCTCAATATCCTCTGCTGTAGCGGATGAGGCCCACGGGCTCCTCTCCTTGCGCATAGAGCGCAAGGTTACTTTTATAGCGGTCGAGATACCGCTGACGAAGACCCATGGTCACACCCCCACAGTGGGGATAGATGATGAGATTTTTTTGCTCCCACAGAGGAGAGTCTTCCGGCAAGGGCTCGATGTCAAAACAGTCGAGCGCGGCGCCCAGAAGCCGACCGCTGTCAAGCAGCGCGCACATGGTCGCCTCGTCGACAATGCGTCCGCGCGAGTTGACCACCAGCACAGCCCCCGGCTTGCAGCAGGAGAGCGTGGCCCCGTCGAGCATCGAGAGCGTCTTGTCGGTGCGCGGGATGGCCACGCAGATCACATCGCACAGCGGCAGCACGTCGGGCAGATCCGCGCGCGTGCAGCTGCCGTCAAATCCCTGTACGGGCCGACCGTCCGTATTGACGCCGATCACCGTGCAGTCAAAGGCCTTATACCGCTTGGCGCAGGCCAGGCCGATGTCTCCGGTGCCGAGCACCAAAACGGTCTTGCCCCACAGCTCCTTGACCTGGTCGCTGCCCTCGTGTCCCCATTTGTGCTGTCTTTGCCGCTCTTCAAAATAGGCGCACTGGCGATAGATCTGAAGCGTCGCCCCCACGCTCCACTCGGCCAGCGACACGCCATAGGTGCCGCTGCCGCTGTAAAACTTCGTGTTGGGATAGGTGTCGAAGATCACAGGCGGCATGAGGTCGAGCCCCGCCACCGTCATCTGCACCATTTTGAGATTTGGCATCTCCCCGAGGTGCGCCTTTAAGTAAAAGTGTTCGCACAGGGCCACTTCCATCTCCTCGTGGTTTTGGCAGACCTCGCTGGGGGCCTGGTTTGGCCTTGCCACGGTGATCTCGTAGCCCATGGCGCGAAAAACGTCGAGCTCCTCTCTGGTGAGGTTATAGTTGTCGGCGATAAACAGTTTCATCTTACAGTCTCCCTTTCAGCCCTATTTCGCCCACGCAGGTAAGAACAGCTTGTCTTTTTGAATGTCGCCCAGGGTGAGCGCGCCCGTCATCATCATGGCCTCGCGCAGCTCAAACTTGAGCTTGTTTGTATAGCAGGTCACGCCGGCGCTGTCGCCGCCGTAGACGGCTACGGCATAGGGGCGTCCAATGAGAGCGGCCGTCGCGCCGAGACCGCGGATCTTGAAGAGGTCGGCTCCCGTGCGGATGGCGCCGTCGATCAAAATCTCCATTTTGCCGCCCACCGCATCGACGATGGCGGACAACATCTCCACCGGGGCGGGCGCCTGCTCGAGCACACGTCCGCCGTGGTTGGACACCACAATGCCGGCGGCGCCCGCCTCGAGGCACTTTTTGGCCCCGGCCGGCGTCATGATTCCCTTGATGATCACAGGGATATTGACCGACGCACACAGCTGCGCAAGCTCTTTGACCGTGTGCGGCATCACAGGCACCGCGCCGCCCTGCACCAGCGCAAGGCCGGCGCCGTCAAGATCGGTGCAAACGGCAAAGGCCCCCGCCTGCTCGCTGCGCTTGAACTTGTCGAGCATCACGTCGACGGGCCACGGCTTGATGGTGGGCACGGCGCATTCGGGAAAGGCCTCGCAAAAAGAGCAGGTCTCTTCGAACATCTTCCCGCCCCCGTCGGGCAAAAAGGTCAGACCGCCGTCCACCGATGTGGAGCGCAGCAGCGTGCGTCCAAATTCCACGCTCTGGTATTTGGGGCCATACTGATTTTGGCTGCCGGCCAGCGGCGCGACAAAAGCAGGCGCTGCAAACGTCTTGCCAAAGAGTGTGAGCGACATGTCGATCTCGCCGGGCTCATAGATGGTGTCGAGGTGCAGCTTGATCTCCTGAAGCTTTTGATAGCTCCTTACAAAGCCAATGCCCGTTCCCTTTCCACCGGGGCCCGGCATCACGCCTCGACAGGCCTCCCCGTTGCACTCTTTGCACACTTTGCAGGTCAACATGTCCTTGCGGGCAACCTCGCAGACCTCCTTCCAGGTCAAAGGCTTGCTGTTTTCGCTCATCTTCACCGGCTCCTTTCTTCTCTGGAAGATTTCCCGGGGCATGGGCAAAAGCCCTGTCCCCATCTTCCCCGCCTCGTTTTGTTTTGTCGTCAGAAAAAGTCCTTGCCCTTGCAAACGCATCTCTGCGGCGCTTTGAAATCTTCCATCAGTATAGCATTGTCCAGCCCATGAAACAAGGAGGTTTTCTCAAGTCGCTCTCAAAAATTCCTTAAACTTTTAAGAGCTCCATTGCCCACCAGGAAGGGGAAGCCGTACTTTCTGCAACGGCATGCGCTCTTAATCTGATTTTAGAAAAACTCTCATATTGTTTTGTAAAAAGATTTCGTTGGTTGAACGGCGCAGGAGGCGATATCCGTTTAAAAAGCCGGGCGCTTTTCTCTTCCGACCGCATCTCAAACAGAGAATGTTTTCTTTTCGAGCGGCACCTCGATGTCGCACCCCAAGGCAAACGAATAAATCACGGCCTTTGCCACAGGCTGGCCTGTCATGCGAAAATACGCGTCGGCATAGAGGCGAAGCTGTGCGCCGTATCGCTGCACCAGCACCTGTGCGGCGCGCACGCGGTCGGTCTTGTAGTCGACCAGCACAACGCCCTCCTCCCCCTCATAAACGCAGTCGATCACACCCTGAAGCAACAGCTTTTCCTGCGCCTGCTGCACGGAAAGGCCCGGCAGCAGGTCGCCGGCGCTGGCCAGCACGGTGAATTTGAGTTCGCGCTTCATCCAGCTCGCGTCGAGCATGTGGGAAAAGAGCAGACTGTCTGTAAAGTTTTTTATCTTTTCAATCGAGAGGAGCTCCTTTTGCCTGGGACTGAGAAATCCCCGCTCCACCAGATAGTCGATCTCCGAATAGGGGTCTTCGGCAAGTCCACGCAGATAGGCAAACTGGACCAGCTCGTGCATGGCGGTGCCGGCCTCGGTCGCCGTGGGGCTCCGCTCCTGCGCCACGAAAGAGGGACGGCGAAAACCCGTCTTTTGCAGCCGGTAGGCGCTCACGCGCTGTCCGGCAGGGGTGTCGAAGTCCTGCTCGCCGCGCAGCAAATCCTTGAGCCGCGTGACGGTCAGCTTGGTGGGCAGACTTGCAGCTCCACTGTCGGGTAGCGGCGTCAACCCCGCAAACGACATGGGGCGTTCCTTTTGCTCCGGCTCCTGCTCCATAGAAGGCTCCGCTGTAACATCGACCGCTCCCTCGCCCTCGACCACAACCTGACAAGGTATTTGCCTACACATGTCTGGCTGCGGCAATCCATAGTGGGCGCAGAGCTCCCGTCCCGCCGAGGTGGTTTGAAGCACGAGCAGCAGCATCTCTCCAAGGCTCGTCGCATCCAGTAGCTGCACGGGGTGAACACGCCCCTCTTTGAGCGCCACGGGATCAAGACTGGAGAGGCCGCCGCGCCCGCGGGTGTCGACCACCAGCACCAGGTGTTCCCGTGCGCGCGTCATGGCCACATAGAGGCATCGCAGCTCTTCGGCCAGCGTTTCGCGCTCGATTTTGCACAACACGCCGGCGCGCTGAAGCGTGTTGAACTCCACCAGGCGCTGCGTGTCGCGCAGCTTGAGCCCCACGCCGACCTCGCCGTGCATCACAAAACGCTGGCGCAAATCGGTTTTGTTGCGCGCTTTGCCCAGCCCGCACACAATGACAATGGGAAATTCAAGCCCCTTGGACTTGTGGATGCTCATGATGCGCACCACGTCCTCGCTGCCCGCCGTCTGTTTTGCGGCAGGCAGGTCGCGCCCGCTGCGGCGCAACCCCTCCAGATAGCGGTTGAACCGAAAGAGCCCGCGGTAGGCAGTGCTCTCATATTCCGCCGCATAGGAGATCAGCAGGCGGATGTTCTCGCAGCGCAGCGCCCCCATGGGCATGGCGGCAACGATGGCCATGAGCCCCGTCTCTTCAATCAAAGTGTGAAGGAGCTGCTCCACCGGCTCGCGGCGCGCCAGCTCTCGCCAGCGCGTCAACTGTTTCAAAAAGCAGGCGACGGCCGGCATCTCCTTTGCCGCCGCCCGCGCCGCATCGTAAAAGGGCTGATCCTCAAGCGTCAGCCGAATGCCGGCCAGCTCGTCGGGCGATAGGCCGTAGAGCGGCGAGCGCAGCACGGCCGCGAGCGGCACATCCTGCAGGGGGTTGTCGATCACCTGCAGCAGCGACAAAAGCAGCAACACCTCGGGGCGCTCAAAAAAGCCCTCGGGCGTGTCGCTGTAAGCGAGGATGCCGCGGGCGGCAAGCGCCTGCTCCAGCAGCGGCGCCGCGTCTTTGACAGAGCGCATGAGAATGGCGATATCCCCTTTTTGGGCGCGGCGGCGGGAGCCGTCTTTTTGCGTCACATAGGCGGTGGACAGCAGCCGCTCCACCTGGCGCGCCACGCACATGACCTCGCTGATGGGCTCTTCCTCCTCCTGCTCCCC
>CABRXB010000118.1 GCA_902474785.1 uncultured Eubacteriales bacterium
GAGCACCACTGTGGCAATTTTGAAATAGAGCATCAGGGAGATGGCGTCCACAATGGTGGTGATAAAAGGACTTGACATCACCGCGGGGTCAAACCCCACCTTCATCGAGAGAATGGGCAGCGTGCAGCCCACCACCTTGGCGCACAGAACGGTCACGGCAAGCGTGACACACACCACGAAGGCGACGGCCATGGCCACCTTGTCGAAGAGCATGAGCTTGGCAAAGTTGGCCACCGCCAGCGTAAGCCCGCACAGCACGGCCACCTTGATCTCCTTCCACTGCACGCGCATCAGGTCGGAAAACTCGATCTCGTCGAGCGAAAGACCCCGGATGATGGTGACGGAGGCCTGGCTTCCGCAGTTACCCCCGGTGTCCATCAGCATTGGGATGAAGGCGGCCAGCGTGACCTGTGCCGCCAGCGCCTGTTCGAACGACGTGATGATGATGCCCGTGAAAGTGGCCGAGATCATGAGCAGCAGCAGCCAGGGGATGCGCGCCTTCCACAGTGCGAAGACGCTGGTTTTGAGATAGGGTTTGTCGGAGGGCGTGATGGCCGCCATCTTCTCGATGTCCTCGGTGTACTCCTCCTGCATGACGTCAAAGGCGTCGTCAACCGTGACAATGCCCACCAGACGCTGCTCGTCGTCCACAACGGGCAGCGCAATAAAGTTGTACTTGTGAAAGAGGTTTGCCACCACTTCCTTGTCCTCCGACGTGTGGACATAGATGACATTTTGCTCCATCACATCGTCGAGCTTGGCCTCCTCGTCCGAGAGCAGCAGCGTCTTGACCGAGACAAAGCCCAGCAGCTTGCGGTTGTCGTCTGTCACATAGCATGTATAGATGGTCTCCTTGTCGATGCCGGTGCGACGGATGTGCTTGATGGCCTCTTCCACCGTAAACTGACGGCGCAGGCGCACATACTCAATGGTCATGATGCTGCCGGCGCTGTCCTCGGGGTATTTGAGAATTTCATTGATCATCTTGCGTGTGTCGGGATCGGCGCTTCGCAAAATGCGCTTGACGACGTTTGCCGGCATCTCCTCTACGATGTCGACCGCGTCGTCCAGATAGAGCTCTTCGATGACCTCTTTGAAGCTCCTGCTCTTCGGGTTCCATCTCAACAAAGGTCTCGGCCGCCAGCTCCTTGGGCAGCAGCCGAAAAAGCAGGGGCAGGCGGCTCTCGGGCAGCTCCTGAAACATGGCCGCGATGTCCGCCGGATTGAGCGTGACCAACACGTCACGCAGCGTTGGGTACTTTTTTTCCTCCAGGAGGGAGACCAGCGTCTCCCGAAACAGAACCGTTGGCTCTTTCATGTGCTCAGGCGGTTTTCTCCTGCGCAGGGGGTTGAGAAACAGGGAGAAACAAGGCTTGTTCATGGGCGTTTATCCCAGGCAAGACGACGAGTCGAACACACGCAATCGCGGTGGCGGCTCGGGCTCGCCAGGACCCCGTCCCATGACATTGCCGTTGCTACTGCCTGTGTCCATTTCGTCACCTCCAAAATCATAGAAATCGTTGCGGCAAAGCCGCTTTTATCAGATTATTACAAACTGCTTTTTTTGTCAACCCAAACGCGGGGATTTTTCTTTTGGACGCGCAGCGAAAAAACGCCCGATCTTTGCGCAGGGAAGGCCAGTTGCCATCTTTCGGGACACTTCCCTTCGATTGAGGTTGCATCAGTCCTTTGTGCGCGTCGTTGCAACGGGTTAAGCTTTGCATCGGCTCAATCCGCGTGAAATCTTCTCAATTTAGCAATGCTGCAACCGAAGGAGACAACAGCGCCTGCCGCCAACTCAGGGAGACCGCCAGGTCGCCCATATGTTAACGCTGGCAGCTCCTCGTTCGGCTTTCTCTGGCTTGGACTCATGATTTTGCCCGCTATCTTCTTTTTGGCGCGCAGCGGTCAGGCAGCGGATCCCCCCGCCGCCAACAAACTCTTATTTTTCCAAACTCCAAGTCAGTCCTCAAAGGGGATTTTCAAGCTGCTTTTTGTGGCTATGGCATCTTCAAAGACGGCTTGGCGGCAGAAAGGAAAAGCGGCCCCGGCTCCCGGCCAAAAGACGCAGCTCACATCACCTCGAGAATAAAGCACTTGAGATAGAGCGACTGTTCGTCTCCCAGCGTCACAGGGTGGTCGCGACTCTGCATGCGCTGCTCGATGAGGCGCAGCTCCACGCCGGCGTCGACAGCCGCCTGCTGCAGCATGTCCCAAAAGAGGGCGGGGGTCATATAGTGCGAGCAGGAGTTGGTCACCAGAATGCCGCCTTTTGGCAGCAGACGCAGGGCGCGCAGATTGATCTCCTTGTAGCCCTTATACGCCTTTTGCAGCGCCGACTTGTTCTTGCAAAAAGCCGGGGGGTCCAAAATCACCATGTCGAACCGCCGACCCTCTTTTTCATAGGCGCGCAGCAAATCAAACACATCGGCCTGCACAAAGTCGACGTTGGTCAGATGGTTGCGCGCATAGTTTTCTTCGGCCTGCGCCAGCGCCGCGGACGATATGTCGACCGACGTGACATGCTTTGCGCCATAGCCCGCCGCATGCAGACCAAAGCCGCCGGTACAGCAGCACACGTCGAGCACCCGCCTGCCCGCGACATAGGGGGCGATGGCGGCGTGGTTTTCCCGCTGGTCCAGATAGGAGCCTGTCTTTTGCCCTTCGGCCACGTCGACCTTGATTAAAAATCCGTTTTCCCGGATGAGAAGCTCCTGTGGCAAAACGCCGCGAATGAGACCCTTTTGCTGTGCGAGGCCCTCTTTTTCGCGCACCTTCACGTCGTTTCTCTCGTAGATGGCGTCAGGGGAAAACAGCTCCTCGAGCAGATCGCACAACAGTTCTTTGCGCTGCTCCATGCCCACCGTCAACGTCTGGATCGAGAGCACCTGGCCAAACTTGTCCACCGTCAGCCCCGGCAGACCGTCGGCGTCTCCAAAGACCACGCGGCAGCTGTCGACCTCTCCCAACATGAGGCGATACGCCCATGCCTGTTGCAGACGGTCTTTGAAAAAAGCCCTGTCGATGTCCTGCGGCTCTCTGGTGAGGATGCGCAGCAGGATTTTGGAGGCGGGGCTGAGCAGCCCACGGCCCAAAAAACGTCCCTGCGCACTGCGCACATCAGCTACGCCGCCGGCCATGAGCTCCCCCTCGATCTGCGCCACCTCCCCGGCATAGACGGCGCGCTGCCCCATCAACAGGCGCCACTCTTCGCCGGGGCGCAGCGTAAGCGTCGTCATACCTGCAGCTCCTTGTCGCAGTATAGACAGCGTCCGTCGCTCGAAAGGGGCGGCAGATAGGTCTCCCCGCCCGTCACACAGCTGGGATTGGTGCAGCACCCCTGCCCCTGCGTCACCGGGGCGGGGACTGTCCTATCCTGGTGCAGCAGTTCGTGCAGCAGCGCCATGCGGATGAACATGCCGTTTTTCGCCTGCTCAAAATACTTGCAGCGCGGATCGTCGTCGGCCTCATGGGTGATCTCGTCCACCTTGGGCAGCGGGTGCAGCACAAGCAAATCCTCTTTTGCGCGGGCCAGCTTGTCCGTGTCGAGCACATAGACGCCGGCCTCGCGCTCATAGGCCTGCTCGCTTTCAAACCGCTCTTTTTGAATGCGCGTCATGTAGAGAATATCGAGCTGATCAATGGCGTCTTCCAGCCGGTCGACCTCTTCGAAGGGTGCGTTTGCCTGTTGCAGCGCGGCGCGCACATAATCCGGAATGCGCAGAGTCGGCGTTGAAATCAAAATAAACCGGTTGCCCTCAAAGCGAACCAGCGCCTTGATGAGCGAGTGCACCGTGCGGCCGTTGCGCAGGTCTCCGCACAGGCCCACGGTCAGGCCGGTCAGCCTCCCCTTTTCCAGCGAGATGGTGAACAGGTCGGTCAGCGTCTGCGTGGGGTGCAGATGCCCGCCGTCGCCCGCGTTGACCACCGGCACCTCGCTGTAAAGCGAGGCGGCCAACGCCGCCCCTTCCATCGGGTTGCGCATCACAATGGCATCCACATAGTTTGCGACCGTGCGAATGGTGTCCTTGAGATTCTCCCCTTTGGTCACGGAAGAGCCCCCTGTGCCGGAAAAGCCGATGACCTGCGCACCCAGGCGCATCGCCGCCGCCTGGAAGGAAAACTGGGTTCGGGTGGAGGGCTCGTAAAAGAGGGTGGCCACCAGCTTGCCTTGGCAGCTCTTTGCATAGGCGCCTGGGTTCTCCCGGATGTGTTGGCCGAGCGCATAGAGTTTTTGCCACTCCTGCAGTGTCATTTGATCAAAATCAATGAGATGTCGCACGATACTTCCCTGCCTTTCTCTTCTGCGCAAAAACGGCGGAAGTTTTACAAAACTCCCGCCGCCCATGCTTTATGTGATTACGATAGGCGAATGGCGAGATGCGCCGAACTGTAGCCCACCTTTTCCCGAATGGATGCCAGATAGACGGCCGCCTCTCCCTGTTGCGCCGGCGTGTCAAAGTTCAACCAGTATTGCCACGCCTTGAGGCGCTGCACGCC
>CABRXB010000119.1 GCA_902474785.1 uncultured Eubacteriales bacterium
AAGCGCAACGGTCTTTCGGGTCTCCCTTGGGAGTGTCTCTTCGCGTCTTCGACGCGACAGGTGGGGCGGCGGATTTCCTGCACGGCGTTTTGGCGCGGGCGGCCCCGGGCTATTTCTTCCATGCCAAGGGCAAGGGGGACGCGGCATTGTGCAGCGCCCCCCTTGCCCTGCGCGTCAGATTCGCGTCACCTTCCTGACGCCGCGCCAAATGTTTGAAAAAGCGCAAAACATGTGCTCCTGCGGGCGTTGCCGCAGCTTTTCTGCACAAGTTCCTCGTTTAACCGCAATTTGTTTCACTGGCCTGCTCCTCATCCTGTTTTCCTCTGCCGCCCGCCGGAGGGTTATCTTCCCAGCCGTTGAGTCGGGCCTCAAACACCGCTCCCTCCAGGGGCGGGTCAAAGTAAAACCCCTGGATCTCCCTACATCCGTACCGGCGCAGCAGCAAAAGCTGCTCTCGCGTCTCCACGCCTTCGGCAACCGTTTTGATTTTCGTCTCCCCGGCAAATTGAAGAATGCAACGCAGCAGAGAGCGACCCTTTTCACTGCGACAGTTGTCGCTCATAAAGGAGCGATCGAATTTGATGACGTCGGCGTCGACCTCCTTGAGCATTCCAAGCGACGAGAGGCCGCTTCCAAAATCGTCAATGGCAACAGAAAACCCGGCCGCCTTGATCGACGAGACGGCCCGTGTGATCTCCTCAAGCCCCGTGGCCAGAGCCGATTCGGTGACCTCCACTTCGAGCAGGCCGCGGGGCACCTGATACATGGCCGCCATCTCTTTGAGTCGGGTGGCAAAGTCGCTTTCAAAGATGTGCGCGCGGGAGAAGTTGACCGAAACGGGCACGCACATCAGACCCTGTTCCAGCCTGCGGCGCTGCATCCGACAGACCTCGTCAAACACATGCCAGTCGATCTTTTTGATGAGACCGTTGCTCTCAAACAGGGCGATAAACCGACCGGGCGAAAGGATGGCGCCGTCTTGCTGCTTCCAGCGCACCAGCGCCTCGGCAGAGGTCATCTCCTCTGAAATGGCATCGTACTTCGGCTGATAATAGACGACAAACTCCCCGTTTTGAAGCGCCTCGTCCATGCGGTTGACCAGCATGACGTCCTCGAGCTGACGCATGCTGAGCGCATGGTCGTAAACGGCAATATATTGATTGTAGTTGCCTTTGACCGCGCGCTTTGCGGCGTCGGCGTTGTCCCGCATGGTGGAGATGGACACGCTTTTGTCGGTGATCTCGCAGATACCATAGCTGATGAGCAGCGTGCGGTTTTTGACCATCTCGCCGATGCGCTCATTCATGTCCTTGATCTGCCGCACCGTCTGCTCCACCCCGCGGTGCAGCAGGCAGGCAAAATGGTCGCCGTCCAGTCGCGCACAGAGTTCTCCTTGCTCAAGCTGATCACACGAGAGCGTCGCAATGCGGCGCAGCATCCGGTTGCCCGCATCAAACCCGTGCAGTTCGTTGTACTCCCGAAAGTGATTGACGTCATAGGTCACGACAACATAGCCACGCGCAGGGTTTTTGTCAAGCAGCCGGCGCGCCGCCTCGTCAAACCCCTGGCGGTTGAGCAGTCCGGTCAGCTCGTCGGTGACGCGCATGGCGTCGATGCGGGCGAGCGACTGGTTGACGGCTTTGTTTTGTTTGCTGTTTTTGACCAGCAGAACCAAAAGCAGCACCAGGGCGCCCAGTTGAACCAGGACAAGTAGCAACAACATCCCCGCGGGGAGGCGGTTGACCATGAAGTCGATCTGGCCGCTTTTTTCCATCATGTTTTTGGTCATCAGATCGTTGAGCTCCGTGGCCGACACGCTGGCAATGGCCTTGTTGAGAATGGAGAGCAGCGTCATGCGCGACGGCACATCGGGCTCAATGGCGACGCCGACGCTGACAGCCGTCCCCTGTACGCCAGAGCGCAGGTAGGTCAGATACCGGCTTTGCATCAGGTAGTAGTTTGCTGCATAGGCGTTGATGACAATCTGATCCGCCTGCCCGTCGCGCAACGCCGCAAAGCATTCGCGCGGCGTGTCATAAAAGAGATAGTGAAGCTCTTTTTCCTCTCCAAATATGGCCTCAAAATCGTGAAAGCGCGGCAAGGAGGCGACGGTGTAAAGACTGCCATCCTGCTGCGGTTTTTGCACCAACACCATCGGCATGTTAAGATAGGGGTCTGTGATTTCAAGCCCCAGCTCCTGCGCGGCAGGCAGGTTACACACAAAGCAGGCGCGAAGATCGGCCTGCGGCGGGGACTGTTCCTCGGCATAGACAAATTCAAAGGTCAACCCTGTGCGCTGCGAGAGCAGCGCAAACAGGTCGGGTATCAGCCCCGTCGCCTTTTTTTCCATGCGGTCATAATCGAAAAGGGGAAACCATGAGGCGTCGCAGACCACTTTCAGCGGCCCTTGCCGCTGCACATACTGCCTCTCCTTTTCGGACAAAATCACCTCTCCTGAATCGGTCAGGTTGTATTTGATGTCGAGATTTTGCGCGAAATGGCGATCCGATATCGCAATGGCGTTGAGCGCGCGGTTGAGGCCGACGAGCACCTTTTCATTTCCCTTGGTTGTGATGAAATAAAAGGGCGTCGGCGCAAAGCTGGCGATGACGCGCATGTCGGGCGTGGGCTGGTAGTTGCCCAGCACGCAGGCGTCCACCTCTTTGTTCTTTAGCGCGTCCAGCAGTCTGTCCTGCGTCGGGCAGTCCACCAGACGCCCCACGGCAAACCCGCTGCTCTTTGCAAATTCCAGCAGGCTCTCATCGTTGGAGGAGGACAGCGCCGCCCCCACCGTGATGCCGTCCAGCGCCTCCAGGTCGTCGGCCACATAGGGGCTGTCGGCTCGCACAAACAGCGAGGTGAACATCTGCCCCGCCGCAAGATCGGGAAAGGCGAAGGTCTCCTCCCTTTGCGGCGTCGGGATCACACAGCCCAGAAGGTCGAGTTCCCCGCGCTCGAGCATGGAAAGGCATTCGCCCCAGGAGATGGGTTCCCCCTTCTCGTTTGTTGTGATAAATTCATATTCCCACTGCGTATGCCGTGCAATGGCCTGCAAGTAGTCGTAGTTGTACCCCGCTTGGCGACCCTTGCTGGTGAGCTCCTGATAGCCCGGCTGCAAAAAGTATCCAACGCGCACCTTGTGCCCTTGCCCCCCGTCCGCGGCCAGGGAAAAAAGCAGCGTCGGCAAAAGCAATATCGTCAAAAGCATGCGATTTCTCAAAACCCTCACCCAGTCATCTCCTTTCTTGGATTTTGGCTCTGGATGAAATGTTACAACTTCAAAAAATCAGGATTTGATGCCGTGATTTTGTGATTTGTGAAGAGTATACCATGTTTGTTCGCCAAAAAAAAGACCGGCGTCACGCATCATTTCTCATGGGCAATCTCTCTTTTTTGTCAATTTGATCGCACACCTCTTCTTGACAATATACGATTTTATCGGCCGTTTCGCCCGTGGGCCCTCAGGGAAGCGCCTTATCCTTTAAAATTGCTCAAAAATTCACAATTCCATTTATAACCATTTTCTCACCGTGCGCCGTCTCGAAAAAACGGGTCAAATCAAGCAAAATCAGGCGATTGTCCCAGGGTTTCCCACTCACTTGCCCGGCGTATCAAGTGTCTCTTCTCGCTCTTTTTTCATCCCCTTCGCCGCTTTACAGAATCGACCCCCTTTGATACAATGGAATGGTACTTTTTTTCACCCACGTTATTGATGGAGGATCTCTCATGAAGCACACCGCACTGCCAACGCGCATCCTGGCCGTTTTTACAGCGGCGCTTTTGCTGATCACCAGCCTTCCCCTGGCGGCCTTTGCCGACGACGGACGTCTGGGAGAACAGCTCTACGCCGTTTCCCGCCCGATCACGCAAAGCGCCTCGCTCACAAAGCAGACGCTTCAGGGCGACTACGCGCAGACCCCCACCCTTTTGACCTATTCGCCGGGCGGCGACACGCGGCCCGTGGCTGCCTATGGCAACCGTCTTTATGGCAAATCCACCATCGCCACCATTGCAGATTTTGTGGCCGACAGCGGCCGCACGGTGGTCGCCGCCATCAATGGCGACTTTTTCTCCCCCACCACAGGGCTTCCCATGGGGATCGTGGTGACCGACGGCGTGCTGCGCTCAAGCGATGCCGGGCGAAGCGCCGTGGGCTTCACCGAAGAGGGACATGCCCTCATCGGCGCGCCCGCTCTGACCATGTCGCTCACGGGAGACGGGGTTTTCGTGCCGGTCTCCCACCTCAACAAGCTGCGCACGGCGGCGGGCGGCATCTACCTGCTGACCGGCGACTTCTCGGCTGAGACGCGCTGCGCGGGCGAGGGACGCAACGTGCTGCTGCGCGTGCTGGAGGGACAGCCCGCCATCGGCTCCACCATGACGCTGCAGGTGGAGGATATCATCGACACCGACATCTCTATGGCCATCCCCGAGGGCCTGTACGTACTCACTGTCTCGGTTGACAGCGCCGCCTACTGGC